>JAEWVV010000087.1 GCA_023458995.1 Bacillota bacterium | reverse complement strand
TTTAACAACTTCTGCTGTGATTGTTCCACTTAAGGGCAATGAAACTGGTGTTTTAGTTGTCTTTGTGACTTCAACCATATGTTTTTCACGTGAATTAAATTCAAGTAAAACACCATTTTTAAGTTGTTCATGTGTATAAACACCTAACGCTTGTTCATCAACTATAATTTCATAATTGCCTTCTTCATAGTTATCAAAGAACACAGGTGTAGATACTTTTTCTTTACTAATATTCCAAGCTGCAAATGTTTGATGCGTGCGATCTAATTTCGTATCAATCGCACCACCAAGATTAATCATCGTGACATAAGGACTATAAGCCTTTGCAAACACTTCGAATGTAAGTGCACCGGTGAAGATTTCACCTGCACCATATAGCTCCTTAGAGTGTCTTAAATAACTCATACCGCCACCATCGTGGACCGTGTTATCGCCCATATGAGCTGTTGGTTGTTCAAATGGTACATAAAGGGCATCAAGCCAGTCTGAGTGACCACCAAGATAACCATCTGGATAACCGTTAATAGGGAGTGTCCATAACGCTGATTTTTCTAAGGTGTAAAATAAGTCAAGTAATAATGGATCATCTGTATACTTTAAGATATTTGTACCTAATACAAGTGTTTCTACCATCTCCATAAACGCTTCCCAACGTTCTCTTGCATCTGCATAACCATAACCTAATGTTTGGTAGTATGTATTGGGATGTGTAGAAGCAAAGTAATAGAAATGAACTGCTCCAACAACTTCTAATGCTTCATCTAAGTATTTTTGTTCATTCTTAAGTTCAAAGAAAATTAAATTCATTTTGGCTGAATACGTCAGTGATTCAGGTTTTGGATACTGTCTTAAAGCACTTGATTTTGGAAAGTCTTGTTTGTTAGCTTGTTCAAGTGATTTTTCAGCATGAAGTAAATAATCTGCTTTCTTTTGTTCGCTTGTTTCAATGAGTGATGCAATATACATCACATTTGCCCACATAGCTTCGGCACCCATACTTCCGCCATTATCATATTCATAATTGCTGGGTGTTCCATTGAAGTTCCACTGAATATCTTGTTCGTAGTTTGGACCTTTCATCTTTAAAATAAAGGGCATTAAACTTAAATATGCTTGTTTTAAATCTTCTCTTTCAGTAATGAGCGCAAGTTCACCTAAGTTGATTACTCTTGAGTAGTACTTGAATGAACCAAAGACATCTGCTGTATCGGTGAAACTTGGATCTAATGGATTGAAGTTTCCATCAGAACCTTGGCTTCTGAAAAAGTAAACATCTGCATCCGAGTAAATGCTCTTATATTTAGATAAAGGCATAATATAACCTTTACCTGAACTATCTTTTGAAATAAAGACAGTGAGATAATTCATACAATCTTCATAGAGTTCAGCATCGCCTATCGCCATCGCATAACGTGTTAAACCCTTTAGAATATCCATTGCACCAAAGGCTTCAGATGAACCGTTATTATAGCCATATGGTCCAAATGTGGAATGATCTCCTACAGGTCTACTTCTTGAATCTGTGATATCTCCAACAACACCAACTGCAGCATCAATCCATGAACTTACGGTCATGTTGCCATTGACTTGATGTATTTCTTCTAAAGGTAATTCATAAAATGTTGCATAAGTCTTTCTTGCTTGGTAGATGAGATCATAGTAAGATGATGTATCACCAGATACGTAAATCTTTTCTACAAGTTTATGTTCAAAATCTTTACTTAATGTAGTAGCTGAAGAAATAATGCCTAACTCCATAAAGCCATTTAAATGTTCTTTTCTACGTGCAGTTTTAAATCCTGGACTCGTTTCATAGTAATCAACGACATCAACATAGGAAATTACATCTTCACCCTGTCTACTCGTGAGTTTCGACAAGACTGCAGGAAATGCGTAAGGAAGTGAATATTGAGTCACTTCGTTCGCATGACCTAAGATAAAGCCATATTCATTATGGGATGAAATATCTGTTTTGAGTGTGAAGGATACTTCACCTTCAGTAATGGTTACATCTTGATCAAAATCAAAAACAAACGAACGTTCAACAAACGCACCATCAGCTTCTACTTTGAGGTAAGATGTAAAACCTTTACCCGTTAGTTTTAATGATTTTGTATTATCCTCGTCATCAACGACTTCGATGTGTTCAACAAAGTTTCCAACAAAATTAGAAAACGAGTCGAGCTCGCTTGATGGTTGTACTGTAAAATATGCACCATTCTTATTGAGTTCATCATTTTCGTTAAGTTTGCCGTCTGTCCCATTAAAGACTTTAACGAAAACGTCATTGCTAAATGCATAAACACCATCGAATAACCAGGTGTCATTTTTTTTGTTAAATACCCATTTTTGATTTTCGGTAACACCAATTTCAGCTTTTGAATTGGATAGACTTAGTATCATACCGTTATCTCCACTATCTTTTTTCTTACATCCAATCAAAATTAGAGAAATGAATGTCATTACTAAGACAATGGTTAACACTTTGCATAGTTTGATAAACTTAGGTTGCATTATGAATCCTCACTTTCAATACCATATTTTTCAAACGAATCTTTCTAACACCATTATAAACAAGCGCTTACATCAAATGTGACCTGTTTTCATATTTACGCTATTTTATTGCATTTGTTACGTAACAAGTGTATAATTAAGTTATGAAACATAAAGAGATTACTATCGAATTTATCGCAAAGCAATTAAATATTTCAAAGGTCTCCGTTCATAAGGCACTAACGAATAAAGATGATGTCAGTGCAGAACTTAAACAGAGGGTTTTAGATTTCGCGGTTGCGAACAACTACAAACTCCTTGATCCTTTAACGAAGTTGTGTCGTGAGTTTTACTATATTACGCCGCAGCGTTTTATCTTTTCAACAGAACAGTTTTATAACGATATCTATATTGAACTACAAAATCATTTAGCTGCTATTGATATTCGATTAGAACATGTGATTGCTGATAGTTCTTTTACTGTTGAAGATTTCATCAAACGTCGAAATCATAAACAGAGATCGCCCTATGGTGTATTTTGGGCTGGTTTTATAACTGAAAGTTTATTAAAAGATTTTACAAATCAAGGGATTCCTATTGTGTGTATCGATAACTATATAGATGACTCAAAAGCAAGTTTCGTATCGATCGATCAATATCATGCTGGTTACAGAATTACAGACTACTTAATTAAGCAAGGGCATGAGCGTATTTGTTTTGTAATTGAAACAGCAATTTCTTCAAACGTTGATAAATTTTATGGTTTTCAAAAAGCTCTTTTGATGAATGGAATAACATTTGATGAAAATATGCACATTAATTTATCCTTATCTAAATCAAAAAACTTTATGCAATTCGAATTACCCAATGTGATGCCATCTGCATTTTTATTTGACTCAGATCATTCTGCTCGAAATTTCATGATTTCAATGATGGGTAGAGGATACCAAATACCTGATGATTTCTCAGTAGCAAGTTTTGATAACACACGTTTATCTGAAGAAACCGTGCCAAAACTGACTAGTATTGGAGCAACCAGAAAAGATATTATTCGTTCTTGTTATCGTGTGATGCTAAAAACATTAGAAACGAATACACCACAAGTTATTGTTGTGGATACGATCCTTAATATCAGGGATTCTGTTAAAACTAAAAAACAAAGGGAATAGATCATTAACAGAGATGAAAAAAACGATGGATGTATTGATTCATCTTTTTTTATATATAATTATCCTCATTGTGTATTTTATCATTTTAATTATACTATTGTATAATTAGTTTTTTGCCAGAATACGATAAAAACAAATTCTATCACAACTATACGCAATTTTTAGTATTTGTATCAATAAAAAGTATCGAGATGATTGGTTCTCATCTTTATACTTTTTTGATTTTGTGTGATTGACAAACGCATTTCACTGACTATTTTAGAACCGAATGTGTCTTGAAACAACAACTCCCTTTGTGTTCATTAAGCTTTCAATTTTAGTAAATTTTAAAATCATAGATTCATCTTCAAACAATCTTTTACCATGACCTAATGTAATCGGATATACTATTAGCCATAATTCATCAATAAGATCATGCTTGAACAGTGTTTTAAGAAGATTACTGCTTCCCCAAATATGAATATCTTTTCCATCTTGATTTTTTATTTCTTTAATTTGATCTACTATATTTCCACTTAAAATAAATGAATGTGCCCAATTCGCATGTTTCATCGTATTAGATGCAACATATTTGATTGCTTGATTAGCTTCTTGCCATCCATCGTTATATGGCCAATAATCTGCCCAAATCTGATAGGTGATTCTTCCTAATAATAAATCAAATGAAGACTTCATTATTCTTCTAATTTCAATGCTAAGTATTTCATCAGAATATTGAAAAATCCATCCACCTTGATCAAAACCATTAGAAGGATCTTCTGTTTTTCCGCCTGGTCCTTGAATTACTCCATCTTGACTTATATGTTCAATCACAATGATCTTTCTCATCGTTTATCCCCCTCTTTTATTTTGGTGTCATTATATCATGTAAAATACATTGATAATATGTAATTTACTTTTTAGCAATGTCTGCATGTTCGACAATGAAAGTATACTCTTTCAAGAATAAACTCTCATTAAAGATACTTATGCAAAAAAGGCGTAACATCTACGCCTTTTCATTGTGTTCATTAAAATACAATACTAGAAAACCACTTTCAGCGTCTGTATTTGATAAGGATTAAATGTAACCTCATTACCAACTAACTCTTCTTCAATCTCTTCTACTAAATTCGTTATATACACTTTCTTTGGTGTTTTCTTCCAGTAGATATTTAATTTAGTATGACTACCATGTTTTTCATAAAAACGAATAATGATACCTTTTTCATCATAAGCTTCCTTAATTGCAGAATAATCAATATCAGGATGATTTACTGTGAAGAATGCCTTATCTTCTAAAACGCTATTGAAATAAGGATAGTAGGAATTAAATTCTGCAGCAAGTTCATCAATCTTTGCATCCACATGATTTTTATCATGTAAAACTAATGCATACTTATAACTTGTTTTCCCAATATCACCATTAACAGCTGGGTAATTTGTACTTCTCAGTAAATTCATATCAAATGCATCGTGTTGAACATGGAAACCATATTTGCCATTATTGATTAAGCTTGCTCCATATGTTCCATCATAGATAGATGCCCACTGATGTCCACATACTTCAAATTTAGCTTCTTCAATTGAATTATTCGTCGTTCTTGGTCTTTTAATTTCTCCAAACTGGATATCAAACAACGCTTCATCCGTTTTAATATTCAATGGAAAGTTTGTTCTAAGCATGTAGCCTACATTCTGCCAATCAACATCATGATCAAAAGTGATTTGATTCTTTTCTTGATCGATTAGAACTGTTTCAACAAGTGTAGATTCTTTAAATATATACGTTTGAACAATTTCTAAAAAACGACCATATGAAGCCATTTTACGATTAATAAGCTTCATTAATGATGGTTCTTGTTTACGATAATGATCCATGATGTTCCATGCATCGCCTAGGTCTTGATATACAGATAAGATATTTGCATGGTTTTTAACGAGTAAGTTCTTCTTGGTTACTTTATGGATGATCTTATCGATCTGACCTGTTTTCTCATCAAATGATATTACATAGTCTTTTAATTCAATATCTGTGTTTGTCACAAGTCCGTTTTGTTTATAAATTTCTAAACCATTTACTTGGTTAGATAATGGAGCAAGATGATATACGATATAACTTGACCCTAACTTAATAACATGCTCAACAGGGAAAATGTTGGGGTTAAATGGTTTTGAATCAATCGTTGGATTTTTTGTAAATGTATCAAATGTTTGACTTAAGATATCATCTAACATGTTATGCAATACTTCATAACGTGCTAAGCATTCATTATAAACACGTTTGATGGATGTTCCTGGTAAGATATCATGAAATTCATAAAGAAGATGTTCTTTCCAGATGCCATCTAATGTATTTTTATATGTATCATAGAAACCATAATGAGTAAGCAACATTTCAACAGTTCTTAATCTTGATTCCATGAAACGATGGGTTTTCTTGAGTTCTGCTTGAGATGTTAATGTACCCTGGTGATTTTCTAAGTATAATTCACCTTTCCATGTATTCATCTTATTCGCATAATGACTTAAATCATTGAAGAAGTCTGAAGCTTTTCTAATCTTGATTTTGGGAAGTGATTCCAAATCCTTGGTTCTATTTATTCTTTCTAAATGTTCATAACCCGGACCGCCACCACCATCACCAATACCAAAGAGATTTAGTGCAATCGGAATATCTTTTCCTTCAACATAGTTTTTACTCATGTATTTAAGCTTATTAGGTCTGATTGAACTGTTATATGTTCCCTCAGGTGGCATATGTGTCATAACTTTAGAACCATCAATGCCTTCCCAAATAAAACTATGATAAGGGAACTTATTGACAAGATTCCAAGATATCTTCGTTGTCATAAAGAAGTCTAAGCCTGATCTTTTCATGATTTGAGGGATATTTCCACTATAACCAAAGACATCAGGGAGCCATAAGTTATTCACTTTTTTACCAAAGTGTTCTTCGTAATACGTCTGACCATAATGAACTTGACGAATGAGTGATTCACCGCCGGATACGTTTGTATCTGGTTCAACCCACATACCACCTTGAAGTTCAATACGGTTTAGATCAACATAGTGTTTAAATCGTTTAAATAAATCTGGATAATCTTGACGTAACCATTCGATTTGTTGAGGTTGTGAGATACCAAAAATATAATCTGGATAGCGGTCTAACATATCTAAGACGTTGGCTATCGTTCTTCCTACTTTTCTTCTTGTCTCTCTTAATGGCCATAACCATGCTAAATCCATATGCGCATGACCTACAGCATAAACATTTAATGTCTCATTAGATTTCTTGTTTAACCACTTATCTGCAATCTTTTTAGAATTAACCATCCAGTTTGATTTTTCATAGATGACTTCAATATATACAGATCTTAAATCATTAAAAAGTGGTTGATACGATTTTTCTGTTTGATTCATTGAATCTAACAAATCAAAGAGTGTTGAAAAATCATGATATAGGTTTCTGATATCCTTATTTCTTTCTACGATTTCCGCACTGATAATTCTTCCTTGGTTTTGAAGTGAACCAAAGAGATCATTAGCACCAGCATCAAACCATAGTTCAAATGAACCATCTTTTTCAATGAGTTCAGTGATTTGATAATAGATTTTACCAGGTTCACCATGAGCACGATCAAAGACACTACTTCCATTGGTAAAACCTTTCATTGGAACTCCATGTTTATTAAATAGAAGTGCTTCACCTGAGACATCAAGTTTGATGAAAAGTTCATCTTTTGAAATATCGCTAAAATCATTTAATTTACCCGTTATTATAAACCAGGCACAATCAAAAAGATTACCCCATGATTCTTGAAGTTCATATGTTCTATATGTAAGAGAAAGTCTATCTTCAAATCGAACAGGTTCTTTTGTAACAGCACCTTCTATATGAACAAACATAACGTGCTTATAAGATTTTTCACGTAGAACACCATAAACCATATGTTTGATTTCTGCGATTTGATTAATGTGATAATTGAGATTAAATTCCATTGTTTCACTCCTTGTTAATATTTCATGAAGGTTGTGCTGCTATTTTTGGAACATGTTTTTCAATAAAACCCATCATTTGACTTGGTAATATGATTTCTACATGATCATCAAACATTGAAGCTAATTCGACCACATCATCATAGTCATGACTCCATACATGAACAATAACGAGTGTATATCCATCAATCCGATAAGGATTAACTTTAAATGAATTAATACGATCAGCAAGTGGCTCTAAACTATTTAAATCCCACATCGCTTCTCTTACAGATAAGAATGGTTTTTCGTTATACCACCATAACTTACCGTTATAGCCTTTATATCGATCGAAGTTGGCAAATACAAAACCTCCATCGATACCTTGCTTATTGGCATAAACATTTAAGACATCGATATGATCTAGAAACTGATATTGACTACCAATGATTGTCATATAGTCAATATCTAGTGTCTGATAGTAGTTATTTGTTCGATTCGCATTCATCACAAGTGCATCTTTTGGATAGACATCAGGATTGATGTATCCAATACCACTTGGTCCTCCAACGAGTTCGTCATTGGGGGTTGCTTCTTTATAGTAACTTTGTAAAGCTGATGGAGCAAGTGTATACATGATTGGAGCAATCGTCCATCCCACGGGTACTTGTCCTCTGTTTTTATTACCGTAATACTTTTCATTAAAGAAATGATCATTTCCAAGTAACCACTGAACATTATCACCATCGGTCATAATGAAACTCACATAGTGTTTATATGGATTAAATGTAGGTTCATTATTTTCTACTTGTTTGTAGTCATAACGCTTTACTTGAGATAAAAAGGATACGTTCCATGCATGATCACTCGCAACTGTCGTAATTCCCTTTTGTGATAAGTGAAAGACATCACTTACCTCATCTGTTCCCCAACCTAACATGGGGGTGTCTTTGGGAATTAATGCTTCATAACCTTCTAAATCTTTTTTTAGGTTCGTAATGATTAAACCCTTTTGCGAAATGATGAAATCACGGTTCGCCAAATTATTAATGGGTTGTGATGCAATTGCTTTAAAGTTGATCTGATTTTGAAAGACTGAAATGACCCACCTTGTATCTCTAAGTCTTACATCTCTTCTCAGTACTAGACCATGAGAGATAGCTTCATTTTCTAATCTTTCTGTAATCATAACACTTTTTTCTAATCCAGAAACTGTTGTTGCAACATTCATGCTTTCTGTATAAGGTGTATAGAGGATATAGCCATCATAGGTTAAATGATGTTTAAATAGATCAACTAATTCCCAAACATCACTTAGAATCGTATAGGTTAACTCTAGTTCATCAAACCAATAAGCCTGTGATGGACCAGATGTGAGAATGTAGATGGATGCTTCCTCTTGAGCAACAATGCCTTGGATTGATACTGCAAGCATAATCTCATCTGCATTTTTTAAATCATCCATATGAATTAAATAGACATGACTTGCTATGTTATCATCTTTGATGTCATAAATATGATTGAAATCATGTGTAGGAGTTGGTTCTGGAGTTGGTATTTCTACCGTTGGTTCTTCAGGTGTGGGTATGATCGTTTGCTGTTCTTCTTTTTGACATGCCATTAAAATACCTGATAAGATGAGTAATAATGTCAAGAATTTCTTAATGAAAACCCCTCCTTTTTAATACGTTATAGTGATGATTTCTTCTTGTTTATTTAATGTAAGTTCGATTAATACTGTTTTTGATGTTTCATCATAAAGATATGATTTCGAGACGGTTTTAGGCTTTCTATCTACATATATCCTGATAAACCCTTGAAGATCTTCTCTACCACTCAAACTTAATGTTATTTTATTGTCTTGAATATCTTTTGATAAAATACGGAAAGTGGTTCCAATGATATCACCATGTTTAGCTGATGATAAATCATAATATAGTCCAATATGATCAACTTCAACATGCATTTCATTAACAATATCAAATGCTTGAGTTGTCATATCTGCATATAATCCTTTTTGATGAAATGGCTCATTTGAATTTGTTTCATCCATCACAGATACAATTTCATATGGACCACGTTTGGCATGAAAGTAATTTTTATCAGGTAAGCTAGATCCTTTAATCTGATAGAGTTCATCTATGAACTTAAGATAACCATCATGTTTTTCTTCATTTAACGCAATCTCACTAGGACTTAAATCTAAATATGCAAAATATCCTTTACCATGCTCGATGATCTTCTGATCACTCACTTCACTACCAATCAATTTCTTTAAGTGATCAAAGGGATGTTCATCAAATCCAAAGAGTGGATAAATAGATGAATAGTAGTCTTTGTTGCTACCGACAAATAAAACAGTTTTACCCATTTCAATCAGTGATAATAATACATAATGGAATGATACTGACATTGGTTTTAAAAAGTCATAACTCATTACTAAAATATCAAATGTGTTATTTGAAAGCTTGTCAACCATCATTTTCTCAATGGTCCTGAACTCTACAAATACCCCTCTTTTAACAAGAGGTAATGCTAATCCATAAAAGTTCGAAAATGTGAGATCCTTCTCATCTTTTGACTCTCTTTGATACATCGCTGTATCAGACATTAAAAGTGCAACCCTTAATTCATTTGTCTTAATCTCTTCGTCTTTAGGCATATCACCTAACATCTGGAAGACTTGATTTAAATAACGGTCATAATTAAGAGAAATAAGCGTACTATTCTTACTATCAACCGGAAGTTTTCGTTCGAAGATTCTATGAGGCCATGGACAGATTTCATAATCATTTATTGTTTTATTAAGTAATGATGAAATAAGTGTTTTCTCATAATTAAACTTATAGTTATCCCATGTGTAGTTGGGATTATCTTCAATCGGGTCATTTAAAAACCACACGCGTTGATTCTTACCCATAAATGATGTCATCATACTATATTCAAGAAGTGCGGTTTCAAACGTTCTTTCTTTCTTAATTCCTTTAAAAACATTAGGCTCTCTAGAAGTACCTGTCCATACTTGAGCAATAAACCCATCAATGCTTGATAATCCAATTAATTGACTTTCTGGAGACATAATCTTCCATTGCGAGTAGTTCACTAAACTATGGGTTGGAACATAGACAGGTAAGTAAGTACCATATGTCTTTTTCGCATACATTTTAATGCGTTCTGCAATTTCATTTAGGGCTCTTAAATAAAGTTTAGCTTTAAGCATTTGTGATTTATACATGGCATGCAAATCACTTTTTGGATCTACCCAAGCCTCTTTATAATAAACTTCATATGCTTCTTTAAATGATTTAGAATAACCTGCATGAGACCAAAATTCAGGTTCTTCTAAATGGATTGCTGTCACACCTAAATCAACGACTTTTGTTAGTTTTCGATAAATGTAATTAATGTATGCGTGCGTTGGTACCATATAAGGAATATCTTCACTTGTTCCATGAATAATATAGTTTCCATGTTCATCCATTTGTGCATCATTCCAGTGGTTAAGGCCATCAAAACTACCATTTAAATAATCTTGATATTCACCCCATGAAATACCTGTCATAAACTGGATGACATATCCTTTATCTTTAAATCCTTTAATTCTATCTTCTAGGTCATCAGAAAACCCGTATACCATCACGAAGTCACATTGGAGATCAATCATCTTACTCCAAGGTCTACTTTCTTGGTATCCTGTTTTAAGACTTTGTTTATCTCTTACATAACTCATATTATTTAGCGACCTTTATTGAATCTAAGTAATGGACATGGCTCTTGATTTCATACTGTACAGGTGTATGATCATCTTTCTCAATCTGATTTAGAATGATTGATGTCGCTTTTTTACCAATCGTTTGATAGTCTTGATATGCATAACTGAGTGCTGGTTTTAACTGATTGATATAGACATCACCACCAAGAGCAATAACTGAAACATCAAATCCAACTTTTAAGTTATATTCTGCAAGTCCATCATAGACACCTTTAGCAAGTAAGTCATTTGCAGTAATAACTGCAGTGAACTTAATTGACTGATCTAAACACTCTTTAATTGCTTCATAACCCTCTTTTTCATTGGAATAGGTTGCATTTAAATGTATGGGTTTAGCATCTTTTAGCATATCTTTTTGATAGGACTGCATGTATGCTTCATAACGTTCCTTGGATACGGTTAAATCTTTTTTAGAGTTAATAAACAAAATATGTTGATGTCCCATTGAGACAAGTTTAGTCATAATGGTTTGAACTAAACCAAAGTTATCGGTATCGACTGAATTAACTTGGTTGGTGTATTTTTCTGGTTTACCAATAAAGACGGTTGGTATTCTTGAAGCTTCCATTTGTTCAGAACGTGTATCTTCTAATTCTGGGGATAGTAATATCGCACAGTCAATCGGTGATTTCCCAATTTTTAGAAGTGACGTTGTCTGTTTTTCATCCATACCAAAGTATACAAGTACTCTATAATCATGCTCTGCAGCTTCTGTTATACACGCTTCAATGAGTTGGTGATAAAAACTTTGATAAGCTTTTTGTGCACCTTGTTCAAGAAATAGTCCAACGATATTTGTCATTTTTTTATTTGACAAAGTGGATGCGAAAAAGTTAGGTTCAAACTGCATATCTTTAACCGTTTTTAAAATACGTTCCTTGAGTTCAGGATTAACATATCTTCTGCCTGTTAAAGCATTTGAAACAGTGGATTTTGCAACTCCTAATTTTTTAGCAATATCATTGATGGTTACCATACTTAACACCTCTTATTCCCATACTAAATGTATGTAGACTTCACTCTTAATAACGAGTAACATTTCGTTTGTATCTTGTGGTAAAGAAAATCTAACGTAAGGATTTGATGCTTGTGCAGGTCCAGTTAAATAGTCTAGACCATCTACCATATACGCATCAATTATTTCACCATTTTCTAGCATGACTTTGATGTCATTTGATGTAAATGAAAGTTCTCCTGAGTATTCAAAAAATACATAGATTAAATCTTCATTTGGGTAAACGCTATATCCTAATAGATTTGCACTTACTTGAATCACTTCAAACGTACTTTCTTCAAAACGAATCGATTCATTCATGTGACGTGCATCTTTTATCTTAGTTTCATATAAAGATTCAGATTGACATGCACTAAGTAATAAAGTAATCAACACAATCAAAATCTTTTTCATGATAAGATAACATCCTCTTTAGGTACATTTTGAATGATGTAATCAAAGAATGTATCAGGAGATAAAACAACGACATGATCACTAAAGAGTTCAACCATTTCCATGACATCCTGATAACTATGTGACCATGGATGCAAGTTAATGAGTGTATATCCTTCAATCGATCGATAATCGGATTTATATCCATTCACTCGGGTTGCTACATCCAAAGGTGTCGTATCCCATAAAGATTCTCTAAATGAAACGAATGGTTTCCCGTTATCTGACCAGCGAATTGATCCCATACCCCCAGCATACTTATTGCCATACATATACATCGCACCCTTAAGTGAAGGCATCTTTGAATACCATTCAATCACATCTTCACTCGGACCACTATCAAGAATTTGAACAAGATCTAATCCAGTTCTTCTTAAATAAACGTCTAATCTTTGAACGAATGATTTCATATCGGGATATAGTGTGGGATACATATATCCATGTCCTGATACAGCAGCAACAAACGAATCATTTTCGTCTTTATGTTGATATGCATCTCGGATGATATTTGGTGCTAAATCGATTAAGCTTGGTTGGATACTCCAACCCATTTTGAAATCGCCACGCTCTGCAGCCATATCTTTTTCGTTAAATGGGAAGTAGTTATACCACGTTTGAATATTATCTCCATCACTTCGAACAATCGTGACGTAGTGTTTTCCTGTTTCTGGGATTGTAATAGTCTCTTCATCATTTAATGAGATCTCATTTAAATCAAAGAAATCTCTTGCTGAAAAGACGGTTGTATTATAAGAATAATCAGAAGGTATCGTAAAATGTCCATGACGTGATGCAATCCCAATATGTGAGTCTTCAGCAAACGGTCCCCAACCAAAAATTGGTGAATCTGCTTTAATCATCCGGTGGATTTCATCTCTAAATAAAATGGCACTATTAGACATTGAATCTTGATAGAAATAGAAATACTTCATCGCGATTCCATAATCTCTCATATGAGGAATATCTTGTCTAAGCTGAACAACACTACTCCAGTTAAACTGATCCTTATACTGATCAAACGCCCAACGTTCAGATTTATCTTTCACATCAAGTTTTAACGTTAAACCAGATTCTATCGCCAAATTCTCTAAGGATACTTCAATCGGAATATACCCTGTAACCCCAGCAAGTGATGTAGCGACGTTTACGGATTCTTTATTGGCTTGGTCATATAAAATATAACCATTATTCTCAAATTTAGTTTGATATAACTTAATCATATCGCTTAATTTAATTCTTTCATAGGTTATTTGATCAATTTCTACCATCTCAGATAACCAATATTCGGTTTGTGTTTCTTTTAATGATAAGTAAAACCGAACTTCATCACGAGCAAACAATCCTTGGATTGCTTGCCCTGTGATCAGTTCATGTGTATTTAGTCTTCTATTATCTTCATAACCAAAGACAAACAAATGACGTTCTTCATTCATCACCGTTTTGGGATAGTATGTAAATGTTAGATCTTCTTCTTCAAACGGATAGTCATCAGTTACTTCGGTTTTTTGACATCCGCCCAAAATCAAGAGAACTATGAGTATGAGACATAGCTTTTTCATTTTGGACTCCTTTTTTTAAATTATGCTTGTGCTGTTAAACTAAATGATCTAAAGTGCATGGTTTCACCAACACCGTTATTAATACCTGAGTCACGAATTTCAAGAACGAATGTGACTTCTTTACCATTAAGTTTTAATGTGTTTAAGGTTTCACTTAGATTGATGGTTTGTACTTCACCATTACCAACAATTCTAATCCAGTCTTGGAGGACAACATACTTACCATCGACATAAAGCGATAACTTATAGTTTGAACCACTATCATCTCCACCATCCATATCGTAAGTTAAAATGATATCGCCAGATTCTTGTAGAACAACGTTCTTTGCCATCCAAAGGTTGGTATTCGCGTTTCTCTTTTCATCGCCACCACCATCTGATGTATCCGTTTGGATCGCACCACTACCAAAGGGTAGACCTGTATTCTTATCTAATGCACCCCAGTAATAATACTGTGATGTCATAAACATATGACCAAGTAGCCAGTCTTCTGTATTACCATCTAAGAATTGGTTGTTATATTGATCATAAGTTGTTGATGGTGTTGGAAGTTTTTGTGCAATTTGGAATTTATCAACTTTTAAGCCGACACTACCTAAAACTTCAATACTAATTGATGTAGATTTAGCTTTATAGTTACTAAAGTATTGTTTAATCGGGAATGCGATAAACTGCCAACCATCGCCTCTGATATTACTTGCAGTACCTGTACCACTCACACCTTTGAAGTTAGCTTCTTCAACAACAGTTTTTGTGACTCCATCAACGGTCATTGAAACTTTAAATCTTGCTGCATCATTTGGATTAGTAGAATCCCCTCTTGCGATAAAACTAATCCATAAGTCATCAATATTTGGAAGTGTAAATTGATTCTTAGTTGCTGTTGACTCTCCATGAATCTTCATTGATGTTAGGAATGTACCCACGTTTGAGTTTGCGACATCAGAGTTCGCATAAGAGATCGTACCTGAGGTTGCAGTCCAGTCTTCTTGCCACAGAATAAAGTCGTTGTAAAGCGGATTAACAGGGATTAATGATGGATTAGATTCAAGTTGTGCTTGTGTAATTGATACTCCATTAAGTTCAGGAATTTTAAATCCAGAACCATTTGTTTTATCGGTGATTGTATTTGTCATTAAATGATAAAGTGTATCGATTGAAACAACTTCAACATCATCTGCTAACATGCCTACAATCGTTCTAATATCTTCATAGGAGTGACTCCATGGATGGACGTTAATAATGCTATAACCATCAATCGATGTTGGATTTGCTGGATACATATTAAGTCTTGCAGCAATAAACTCTGGTGTTGTTTCCCATAAAGAATCTCTAGGACCAACAAAGGGTTTACCATTCGCCCAGTAGACACCACCACGAATGTTACCAAAATACTTACTTCCGCTATAGACAATTCCACCTGTTAAATTGGGTACTTCAGCGTAACGGTTTAATGTTTGAATTTGTTGTTCGCTATTTTCAGCACCAATAATCGTGACAACACCTAAATCAGCTTTATCTAGATAAAGATTTAACTTTGACAAATAATCTGCAAAATATGTACCATTAGCTGCACTCATGAAACTACCTGCATTGATATAACCATGTCCTGATACTGGTGCAGCAAATGTATCGTATGGATTAGATACATTGTCATAAATATCACCAAGTACTGAAGGCATTAAGTCAGCTAAACTTGGTGTAATACTCCAAGTTACTGGGAATTCATCATTTTCTCTACCAACGGCATTCATGAAGTTAGGAGCAAACGGCGCAGTGTTTTGCCACATTGTGGCATTATCACCATCACTCATGACGAATGCTACATAATGCTTATTAGGATCTGCTGTTTCAACAGAGATCTTATTGGGTTGTTCAAACTCAATTGTCTTACCTTCAGTATCTTTTCTAAACTCTTCAGCAAGTAAATAAGATAAGTTGAAGGTGTAATCCGTTGGGACAATAAACTGTCCGTAACGTGAGAAGAATTCAACATCTTGATCTTCACTGTAGGTATAACCTAAGATAGGACGATTAGGATTTAAGAAAGAATGGAGATTTTGTTTAAATGATGTAGGTGCATTCACTTGTGAATCGTAATACACATACATATATTTTTCAGTAATCCCGTAATCTTTTAGAAACATGTTGGTCATTCCACCTGGACTTTGATAGTCTTGGTGAATGAGTCCGTCAGGATTCATTTCAGATAAGATGTTTTCAAATACCCAGCGGTAATCAAAAACGATATTATCAACGTTCATCTTTTCAACTAAACCCATTGCTTTATACGTATTCACAGATGCAAGCTCAACAGGTAAAAAACCTGTGATACCGGCAAGGGTTGCAGCAACGTTGACGGATACTGTGCCTTTTCTGTAAATGATAAAGCCCGGAGTTGTATATCCTTCACCTGAGGTTTCTGTATATGCTTTGACACCTGGAACGTTATTGAAATCATCTAAGGGAATCTGTGAACCCCATGTACCAGATGCTACATAGTCATTCCATGCTTCTTTATACATTTCAACACCTTGTTCAAGGGTGACATCTTCAGTTGTTAAACCATATTTTGTAACGGTTGTTTCTAAGTGATGGCGATCGGTATTGATCATGTTTGTCACTGAACGACCATCAAAATAGAAAGTGACTTCATCACGTGCAAATAATCCTTGAATTGCCTGTGCAGTAAACGCTTGATCATTATTCATTGTTTCAACACCTAACGTGTTAAACAGATAAATCTTTTTCTCATCGTTTAGTTTTGTTTGTGCATAGTAGTTGAAATCTTCAACTTCGACGATGGGTGGAGGGGTTGGC
>JAEWVV010000086.1 GCA_023458995.1 Bacillota bacterium | reverse complement strand
CTAAAGCATATAACCCTAAGATCTTAAGTTTTCAAGAAAGTGAAGCTGCACTTAAAACATCCATCACAGGAAATCGTTTAGTCATAGTGAGAAGTTGTGAACATTTAGAAAAGATCATTCCATACATTGATCAACTCGAATTAGTTTATCTAGGTAACATTCAAAAAACACCAAACAGTAAATATAACCTCTCACAAGGAGCAGGTGGTGTTCTATTCTTCTCTGATCAAGACATTGAAACAATTGATCGTCTCGATGCACAAGGTATTAAATTTGTTCTTCAAATGGTTCCGTCCTCTAGTTCTAGAACATGGGAACAAGCCAAAAAGTCTTTTAAATAAAAAACTTCAAAGGGGTTAAACTCTTTAGGTAAATAGAGAAAAAGAAACAAGGAGGAAACAATGGATATTTTTCAAGCGATTTTGATTGCATTATTCGTTTATCTAGGATCCATCGGTTCAATCGTGGGTAACACGCTTGGCTGGTATAACTTAGGTAGACCGCTTGTAGCATCGTTTGTAGTAGGTTTAATTCTTGGCAACGTTCCGCTTGCTCTTGAACTAGGTCTCTTATTACAACTTGCTTATTTAGGAAGTGTCACACCTGGTGGGGCTATGGCATGGGACCTCTCCTATGCATCATACATAGGTATTGCTGGTGCTCTTGTCTTTGGTACGAACTTCGAAACGGCACAAAGCTTCGTCTGGCTCTTCGCTGGTATAGGTGGAGCAATCGGGGTAGCAATGTGGAACTTAAGTTATGCATTAAACATTTTCTTAAACCGTATTGCACAAAAAGGTGCAGATGAAGGTAATCCAAAGAAGATGTTCTTAGCAAACGTTGTCGGTGGACAATCAATCGGTTTCGTTTTACGTTTCGTTCCAGCACTTGTTGTATTAATTACGATTTCTGCAACCGGTGGTACAAACTTAGCTGAATTTATTCCAGCATGGTTGACAACAGGATTATCTGTATTTGGTGGCATGATGGCAGCACTTGGTATGGGTATTCTCCTCTCCTTCTTAGTTAAGAAGAAGATTCACTTTGCAGTATTTATGTTAGGTTTCGTTTTAATCGCATATTTTGGTTCATTGATTACAATGTTAGGTGTTGCAGTCATTGCTGCAATCATTGCATTCGTTTATTACACAATGAATGAAAAGAAAGCAGGTGCATTCTAATGGCTGAAAAGAAGATTAGTCAAAAGTCATTAAATAAAGCTTGGTGGATTTGGTTCTTCTGGCATGGTTGCTCACAACAAGCTGAATCAATGCTCGGTATGGCATTTGCTCATACAATGACACCTGTTATTGAAGATCTTTATGGTGATTCAAAAGAAGAAACTGGCGCAGCTTTAAAACGTCATTTAACTTTATTCAACACAGAACAACAAGTTGGAGCTATTTGTCCAGGTATCGCTTGCGCTCTTGAAGAACAAAGAGCAAATGGTGGCGTTAATGATGAAACGATCAGTGCAATCAAAGTTGCACTCATTGGGCCAACATCAGCAATCGGTGACTCTTTATGGGTTGCAACAATTATTCCTATTCTATTAACCATCGCAATGGCAATTACACGTTCAGCAGGTGATTTTGGATGGTTAGGACCAGTTCTATACATGGTAGCTTATCCTGTTGGAACATTATTCTTAAGCAATTATTTATTTAAACTCGGTTATCGTAGCGGTCTTGATTCTATTGGTAAATTTATGGAATCAGGTAAACTTGAATTAATCACTGAAGCACTTACTATTCTTGGTCTAGTTGTTGTTGGTGCATTAACTGCAAGTTTCGTATCCGTACCATTCCCAGTTCAAATTAAGTCAATCGAAGGCGGTAACGTTTTAGTTAACTTCGAAACACTCATTAATAGCATTTTCCCCAAGTTATTACCACTTGCTTTAACACTTGTTGTTTATCGTTTAGTTGGTAAGAAAAAGTGGTCTCCACTTGCTGTCATGGGATTGATCGCAATCCTTGCAGCAGTATTGACTGCACTTGGTTACATTTTTGGAGTATACTAAGATTAAGCAAAGAAAGGTAAAAGATGATGAATTTAGATTACATTAAAGGTATTACACAAGTCATTGAACGTATTGAAAAAGAACAATCAGGTAACATTTTAGAAGCAGCTAAGTTATGTGCAGAAACCATTTCTAAAGGGAAACTGGTTCATCTCTTTGGTTCAGGACATAGCGTACTACCCATTCAGGATGTATTTCCACGCTACGGTGGCGTTGTTGGATTTCATCCACTCATGGACCCAAGACTTATGTGGAGTAATGTCATTGGACCAGGCGGCGCTCGTGAATTACTATGGATTGAACGCCAAGAAGGATATATCGATAATTTCTTAAAGAGTTTTAATTTTCAGGAAGGCGAAGTCATGATCGTGTATTCACATGGTGGACTCAATGCAGCACCCATCGAAGTTGCAAAATATGCGAAAGAACGTGGACTTAAAGTCATCACAATTACCTCTGGAGAAAACTTCAAGAAAGCTAAACCAAACCACTCTACAGGTAAGAAATTAGGCGATTTTGCAGATGTCTTCATCGATAACTGCTCACCTCTTGAAGATGCACTTGTTCCAATTCCTGGATATTATCAAAAGGTAGGCGCAAGCTCAACCGTATCAACCATTACGATTTCACAAGCTATCGTTTCTGAAACCGCAAAACTTTTAGAAAAACTTGGACACAAAATGCATATTTTCGTTTCACCAAACGTTGTAGAGATTCCTAAAAACTATATGCATGAAGTTTATGCAAGTTACACCAATCTTGTTAAAAAGAATGGTAATTAATTAACAACAAACATGTCAAGTGAAGCCCCTCAACAACAGAGGGGCTTCGTTGATATTAAGGAGGGTCATTATGACAAAAGTCATTGTTCTTGGTCATGGAGGTTATGGTACTGCCATGAAAAACAACTTAGGTATGCTTTTAGGAGATTTAGAAGGATTTTATTACATTGACTTTAATCCGGGAGATAGTTTAGACGATTTAAATGATCGAATTAATGAAGTGATTGCTGGTCATGAAGATGATCCCTATCTTTTTGCATGTGACTTGACCGGAGGATCTCCTTTTAGACAAGCATGTTTACTTGCTGTTGAACATCCTAATATGGCGGTTGTCGCTGGTCTTAACACATCAGGGTACGCAGATATTGCCTATGCTCTTGATTTATCACCACGTGGGCTTGCAGAACAAGCAAGTATAGCGAGCAAAGAAGCAATTCAGGTTTTCCATATATGATGATCTTAGCATCCTTTGCGTTTGAATGGATCTATGTGATCTATCCAGTTATTTTATTCGTTTTATTCGTGGGTATACGCATTATCTTAAATAAAATGCGTCAAAAAACAGATTTAGAATTACAACGTTTACTTTATCAACTAAACAATCTCTTTTTATACAACGAACTCTTAGATAA
>JAEWVV010000085.1 GCA_023458995.1 Bacillota bacterium | reverse complement strand
TGGATCAAAAAAAGATGAATAAAGCAGATGGAATCATCGATTATCCAGTATCAAGATCAACCATTGTTCAAAAGATTAACTCCAGTTATCAAGAAATGAGAAAGTCAGCAACTTCTGAATATACCCGTCAACTCAGTGGTATCAGTTTAGTTGTTGATGATAACAGACTTAACCGAATTGCTTTAGAAAGTATACTTAAAAAATTAGGTTTACAAGCAAAGCTTGCTGAAAGTGGAGCTAAAGCAATTGAAATGGTTAAAGCAGAGCATTTTGATTTAATCTTAATGGATATTCAAATGCCTCATATGGATGGTATTGAAGCGACCAGAAGAATCCGTTCATTTGGTGGTTCTTATGCAACGATTCCGATAGTTGCTGTTACAGCAAATTCTTATTTTAATGACTATGATATGCTTAAAGCTTCACAGATAAATGACGTAATATTTAAACCGATTAAAATGGAATCTTTAGGTCAAATACTCCGTAAGTTTTTACTCTCAGTAGATACGATACGTATACCAGATGAAATATTAACGTTTGATGAAGTAGATTTCTTAAAACGATTTGAAGGTTCTTATGATATCGCTAAAGAAGTGATTTCAACCTTCCAAGTCGAATATCATAAAGATTTAAATCATATCAAAGAGGCTGTATTACTAAAGAATAGCGATGAAATTATTAAAACAGCACATTACTATAAAGGATCATGTGCTTATCTTTCTGGTAAACGTTTAGTTTGGTTAGTCAATCGTATGATGGATCAAGCCAAACAAAATCAACTGGATGAGATGAATGATTTAGTTGAGTTATTATTTAAAGAAACAGAAGAACTCATCAAGGAATTGAAACTTATGATCTTTTGATCATGAGTGACACTTAGATGACAAATGAAGTAAAACGAGGTGAATCAAATGGATAAAGAAGAATTAAAGAAAAAATTAACACCACTACAATATCATGTGACACAAGAAAATGGAACGGAACGACCATTTCAAAATGAATATTGGAATAACCATGAAGAAGGTTTATATGTTGATATTGTTTCAGGAGAACCTTTGTTTACATCTCATGATAAGTTTGATTCAAGTTGTGGATGGCCAAGTTTTGCGAAACCGATTAAGCCACTCACAACAAAACTGGATAAAACATTTGGTATGTATCGTACAGAAGTACGTAGTCCCGAAGGTGATAGCCATTTAGGACATCTGTTTACAGATGGTCCAAAAGATCTTGGGGGACTAAGATATTGTATCAACTCTGCTTCCATACGATTTATTCCTGTGCGTGATTTAGAAAAGGAAGGGTACCAAGCATACATTAAGCTTTTCCAAAGAAAAGGATAAATCATGGCAAAATACCAAATAGACCCAGAATTAAGGATACTCAAACCACTAAAATTTAAAAAGTATACACAGGCAAGACGTTTTATGGCGAACCTGCTTTTTATGATCACGATGTTATTCACAAGACCAAAAAAAGGGGTTAAGCAACGTCATTTTTGGATTCGTGGTTATAAACACATGAAGATTAAAGTCACTGTATATTCTCTTAAAGATCGAAAAGATAAAGCACCAGGATTACTCTATATCCATGGTGGTGGCTTTCAGATGGTTGGAACACCTGTCCATATTGCGATGCTTCAAAATATCATCTTAGAAACAAAACAAACAGCTGTTTATGTGAGATATCATCTCTCACCAAAATTTCCATTTCCTGCTGCACTATATGATTGCTATCATGCTCTTTTATGGATGAAAGAACATGCTGATTTCTTAGGTATTGATGATAAACATATTTCAGTTGCTGGCGATTCTGCAGGTGGAAATCTTGCAACCGCTATTACGTTATTATCACGTGATCAAGGTGGGCCAAAAATAGAAAGACAAATGCTTTTATATCCCGTCATCGATGTTGAGCAAAATACACCTTCCATGAAAGCGTATGATGATACACCGATGTGGAATTCAATCTTGAATAAGAGCATGTGGGAACTCTATTTAAAAGATGGTGATCATGATATGCTACAGTATGCTTCACCCTCTAAGGCAGATGTTCATGATATGCCTGAAACCTATATTGAAACAGCACAATTTGATTGCTTAAGAGATGAAGCGATTGAATATGCAAAAAGATTATCCCAACAAGGCACTAAAGTATTCGAATATCATACCTTAAAAACAGTGCATGGATATGATGCTGTTTTCTTTGGTAAACTAGTTAAACAGATGATGAAAAATCGAATTAAATTCTTAAAAGGTGAATTATGATTAAGATTGATGTTTCCACATGGAAAAGAAAACAGACCTATTTATTTTATAAGGATATGGATATACCGACATACAGCATGACCTTCAATTTGGATGTGACATCTTTTTATCAACATATCAAAAAAATAAAAACATCATTCTACTTTAGTTTTATGCATCTTGTGATGAAAGAAATGAATCAAATTGAGAATTTTAAGTATCGTTTTATCAAAGATGAACCTTATTTATGTGAATCCATTCACCCTTCATTTACGGACTTAATCAAAGATACTGACCAATTTAAGATTGTGACAATCGATTTAGTAGATGACTTAAATATGTTTATTCAACTCGCTAAAGAAAAATCTTTCTTGCAAGGCGATCAGTTTATTGATTATCATGAAG
>JAEWVV010000084.1 GCA_023458995.1 Bacillota bacterium | reverse complement strand
GTTAAGTTGTTAATTGCTGATAAACTTGAAAAACTCGTAGGTATTCAAGTTGAAGCTATTAAGAATCTTAAGTTTGATAAGATTACTGTTTGGGATAGTGGCTCAAAAGATGGTGCATCAACGACATCTAATTTTGCCTCATCACTTCTAAAATCTATTCCACCAATGAAAGAACTCTTTGATATGGCAGGTATGGAATTACCGAAGTATCTAGGAACAGAAAAAGCCGAAGAACCAAAAGAATAATTAAGAGTAACTAAAAAGCATTCACCGTGATGAATGCTTTTTTTTGTTTCATGAAATGAATATTATGAAATTAAGATGACACACTATATTCTTTAGGATCTTCTTGGTAAAGATGTCTAAAGAATGATTCAGGATGACTCATAAACTGTTTTAATAAACTTACCGATTCAATATCTTCATAACGGGTGAGTTCGACCTTGGACTCATCAAACTTATAAATCTTTGCATAAGGAATTGCCATTAATATGGGTGAATGGGTTGCTATAAGAAACTGGTTACCATTTTTAACTCCTTCATCAATAATTGATAATAAAGCAAGCTGATTTTTAATGGATAAAGGTGTTTCAGGTTCATCAAGTAAATAAATTTCGTTACTATGAATACGTGATTTGAAAAAATCAAGATAAGCTTCTCCATGTGATGATTTTAGAAGATCACGTTCATAAAGTGAATCTATCTCATGGATGGTTCACATAAAAGGCATTCTAGTAAGTGATTTTGAGAGATCTGATTTATTTTTGTATTCCATCTCTACACGTTTTAGTTCATTGAATGACTCGTTTTTTTCTTGAATGAGATAATGGATGTATGATGTGAAATCTTCAGCACTAAAAAAGAATACTTTTGGTTTTTTACCTTCAAATTGACATTTGAGTAATAATGATGCTTCTTTCATAGTCATCTTGAGTTCCTTGTGTTCAAGTTGTTTACTATTTATTTTATAGAGTTTTAAAACTTCATCAAGAAGTTCTAGTAATGTCGATTTACCTGCACCATTTTCACCAACGAAAAGCGTGACTGGTGATGAAAAGACAAATTCTTTACCAAAAAAAGGTAAATGATAAGGAAAATCAGTTCGACTGACATTTGAGAATGTGATTGAATTTAAGTGGATCATGTTTTCTACCTCTTTCATAGGATAACATTGACACTCATCTTTGTAAAATGTAGAAAATATAGTTTAATCAATCATTTTTTTAAAGATTGTGTATTATAATGAAAGTAAAGTATAAAGAAGGGAGATTATCACATGTGTTTTTTTAGAAAGAGACGCAAACAAAAGAAAGCTCTAGAAGCTGAAATGGCTGCAAAACAAGAAACTCAGATTAAACAAGCTGAGGTTGTAGAACCCAAGGTTTATGAACCTAAACCACAGGTAGAAGACAAAAAGGTTGAAGTCAAAGAAGAACCTAAAGTAGTTGTCAAAGAAGAAGTTAAACCTGTCGTTAAAGAGGAAGTAAAACCAGCTTCAAAGGAAGAAGTTAAGCCTGCAGTTAAAAAAGAAACAACAATGAAACCCCAAGAAGAAAATGAAGATGAAACGTTAGAACAAAATGGAACTAAGACGCCTAAGATCGCTAAATATCATGTTTCACAAAACAAAGATGAAGGTAGCGAAAACTTTAAGAAGTGGCGTGTTAGAAAAGAAGGCTCAACAAAGACCATTAAATTCTTTGATACACAAAAAGAAGCCATCACGTTTGCAGAAGGACTTGCTGAATCAGCAGGCTCGTCTGTTGTGATTCACAAGGTTGATGGATCCATCCGCAAACAAGATTATAAGAAGAAAGAGTAGAAGCTTATCACAAGCTTCTTTTTTTTTAAAATATGGTCTTTTTTTTCATACCATCTTCATTGTTTGGTTATTTTAACTATGATACAATATGAGGGTATACTACGAAAGAAGGATTACTTGATGTTTGATACATTCATGTTTGCTGCTAATGCCATCTTACCGATTGTTTTATTGATCATCCTTGGCTACGTTTTAAAAAAACTTAAATTCATCGACTTACATTTCACCAATGTTCTTAATAAATACGTCTTTAGAGTAGGGCTACCTGCACTACTTTTCTATAATGTCTACAATATCGAAAACGTTTTTGAAATTAAATGGGGCGTCATTTTGTTTGCTGTAGTTATGATGCTCATTTTGTACGGTGTTGGTTTATTAACGATTCCGTTACTTGTTAAGGATCCCAACCAAAAAGGTGTTGTTTTACAAGTGATTGTTAGATCCAACTTTGCACTGATTGGTATACCACTTGCCCAAACACTTGGTGGTATTGAATCAATTGCAGTGGTTGCATTACTCTCTGCTTTCACCATACCTTTAGCAAACGTACTTTCTGTTGTTTCACTGAATATGTATCAGATTAATGATTCTGGTGAGAAGATTAGTGTTAAGAAGATGTTTCTAAATATTCTAACCAATCCTTTAATTATTGGTGTGTTTTCAGGATTATTTGCACTCTTTATTAGAGGGCTTATCACACCAGATGGTGGCGTACCAATATTCTCTTTAAAAGAGGATACAAAGTTCTTATACGACTCGATTAAACTCATTAGCCAAACTGCTTCACCCATGGCTTTAATCGCTTTAGGCGGCCAATTTGAGTTATCTGTCGTTAAACCTTTAATCAAGCAAATCATCCTTGGTGTATCCTGGAGAATTGTTTTAGTTCCCGTGATTACACTAGGATTAGCATATTATCTTGAAAAACATATTCCTGGTATGGAATATGCGTATGCTGGACTGATTGCACTTTTTGCTACACCTGTTGCTGTATCATCAGCCATTATGGTTCATGAGATGGGTGGAGATGAAAAATTAGCTGGACAACTTGTGATATGGTCATCTGTATTTTCAATCTTCACATTGTTTGGTTTCATTGTTTTCTTTAGAGCGGTAGGTGCCTTATAAGATGTATGAACATTTCGTAAATTCCTATAATTTAATATTTCCGTTTGATGAATCTTTAAAACATGAATTACTTCCTTTTATTAAGCCAAATGGAAAAGCAGTAGACCTAGGTTGTGGTACTGGAAGACTCGTAAGTTTACTTTCTGAACTTGGCATGGATTCTAGTGGTGTTGATTTAGATGGTGCGATGATTGATAAAGCTAAAAAGGATTTTCCAACACTTTCCTTTTATCATGAGAATATGGTTGATTTTTTAAGTGATGAGAAGGTCTATGATTTGATTCTTTGTTTTGGAAATACAATTGTTCATTTAAACCCTGAACAGATGAAACAGTTTTTAAAACGGATCAAACAAAGATTAGCACCCACTGGTTATTTCATCATTCAACTTTTAAATTATGATAAGATACTTAAATTTAAACCTGAACAGTTAAAAACCATCCACTTTGAAAATGGTAAATTTACAAGACATTACACTTACTTTGAAAATACAATAACGTTTAAACCAAAATTAGTACTCGGTGAATTGATATCAGAAGGAGAGACAACCCTTTATCCTTATACGCGGAGTAAACTGAAATCATTTTTCAATCACGCAGAATTAGAATTTTCGTTTGTTACAAACCTTGATGAAGAAAAAGATGATATCAATAGTGATCATCTGACCGTGATTGTCACTCATTAAAATCACTTAAACATTTAAGATGCTTTAACAAGCATCTTTTTTTACGCAAATTGTTCGATAATCAAAGTAATTTATGCTAATGTATAAAGAGTGGAAAGGATGATGTTTATGTCTTCGTTAAAAAAAGAAATCGGACGATTTGGAGGAGTATCAATCCTTGCTGGAATCATGATTGGTTCAGGTATTTTCGTCTTCAGTAGTCTTGTTATGGTTGAAGTGGGATATGCGCTTGGGTTATCGATTATCGCTTGGATCATTGGTGGTC
>JAEWVV010000083.1 GCA_023458995.1 Bacillota bacterium | reverse complement strand
ATTACCAAGGAGTTTTGGTCCTGCAATAGCGAGTGCAGCACCCAACATTGCGAAGATAATCATGAATAGGAATTGAACGCGATAAGGTTTAATATACGTAAGCAATTGCTTTAATGCGTTTTTCATCGATTTCGGTTTTTCACCACCACCCATGCGCCCCATAGGCCCATGACCACCTGCAGGACGAACAACCGGTTTTACTGTATCTTTTTGTTGATTAGACATGGCTGAGTTCCTCCTTCGATAACTGTGCATATGCGATATCTTGATATGCTTTACACGTGTTAATTAAGTCATGATGTTTACCTTTACCGACAATGATGCCTTCATCTAAGACAATGATTTGTTCGGCATCAAGAATCGTACCAATTCTTTGACCAATGATAACCGATAAAGCATTTTTCATTTTTGGTTTTAATGCTTTTCTAAGCATACGGTCTGTTCGATAGTCAAGTGCACTAAATGAGTCGTCAAAAATATAGATCTTTGGTTCTTTAACAAGTGCTCTAGCAATTGATAAACGTTGTTTTTGACCACCGGAGACGTTTGCTCCACCTTGATCGATATCACGATTTAGACCTTGTTCAGATTCTTCTAAAATACTTGTAATTTGAGCAACCTCTAGGGCATTCTTCATTTCTTCTTCAGTAGCATCACCCTTACCTACTTGAAGATTTGTTAGAATACTTCCTCTAAAGAGTGTACCCTTTTGTGGCACATAACCCATCAAACTATAGAGTGAATCTAAAGCATACTTTTTAATGTTAACCCCATTAATTAAGATTTCACCTTGAGTGACATCATAAAACCGAAGTAATAAGGATACAATTGTTGATTTACCAGATCCTGTTGAACCGATAAACGCGATGGTTTCGCCTTTATTCGCTTTAAAGCTAATGTTTTTTAATACATCCTCATCTGCATTCGGATATCTAAAACTTACATTTCTAAATTCAATAGAAACATCATTTGGAATGGTTGTTAATGCTAAGTCACCGTCTAGGATACTATACTCCTTATCAAGTACTTCATTGATACGTCTCGCAGATACCCAAGCTCTAGGTAAGAAAATGAAAAGCATAATTAAAATCATGAAGGCAATTAAGATAATCATGGCATACGATGTAAACTGAACTTGAAGTGATAATCCTTCAATTGGATTTGATCCAAGAAGTCCATCACCGATCAGGAAAGCACCAACAGTGATCAGTGCTAAATTAAGAGCATTCATAATAAAGTTCATTCCTGGGTTCATCACAGCAAATGCACTATTGACGAAGAGCTGTGTCTTCGTTAATTCAGCATTCACATTCTCAAACTTATCGGATTGAATCTTTTCAGCATGATGTGATCTTACAACACGAATACCTGTTAATGTTTCTCTTGTCACTTGGTTGACATCATCAACTTGTGTTTGTATCTTCGTAAACTTAGGTCCAACCAAAATAAAAATCACAGAGATTAAAACAAGAATGGCAACTACACCACCGACAACGATTAAACTCATGGTTGTGTTAATGGATGTAATCTTTTTAATCCCAGAGAAAGCCATAATAGGTGCAGTAATTAACATTCTAAGCATCATGATGACAGCCATCTGAACTTGTTGAATGTCATTCGTGCTACGCGTAATCAAAGATGGCGTAGAGAAATGATTGATTTCTGCTGCAGAAAATCCTTGAATTTTCTTAAATAACTTTTGACGAACTGTTACAGCTAACCTTGTACCTAAGCGTGCTGCAATAAAGCTTGCGATGATGGTTGCAGTAATCGAGCCAAACGTGATGAGTAACATCATAACACCTTCTTTAAGAATGGCATTTGTTTGTGATGTACCTGTTTGAATACCTTGAACAATAAGTTCAATAATTCTTCCCATATACTCTGGGAGTTTTAGATCCATTTGTACTTGTCCATAAATAAGCCCTGCGATTAAGACTATGAAAAGCCAATGATACCAACGAAAATTTTTAAATAGTTTGAACATAGTAACCTCCTTATATACAGTTACTATCATACACTTTTTTGTTGACAATTCAACAAATTTGCTTATCTCACATTTTTTCACAAAAAAAGCCTAACCGATTGAGTTAGGCTTCTTGTTATGCTTTTTACTTTCTTGGGTTTTTAATGTTAGCGTGTGCAGCTGCAAGTCTTGCAATCGGCACTCTAAATGGTGAACATGAAACATAAGTTAAACCGATGTTATGGCAGAATTCAACTGAAATTGGATCTCCACCGTGTTCTCCACAAATACCAAGTTTGATGTCTGGTCTTGTTTGTTTACCTAATGTAACAGCCATTTCCATTAATTTACCAACACCTGTTTGGTCGATATGAGCAAATGGGTCATTCGCGAAAATCTTCTTTTCGTAATAATCACCTAAGAACTTACCAGCATCATCTCTTGAGAAACCAAATGTCATTTGTGTTAAGTCATTGGTTCCGAAGCTGAAGAATTCTGCTTCTTTAGCGATAATGTCTGCAGTAATTGCAGCTCTTGGGATTTCGATCATTGTACCTACTAAGTACTTAAGATCAACACCCGCTTCTTTAATAATCTTATCAGCGGTAGCAACGACAACATCTTTAACATACTGTAATTCCTTAACTTCACCAACAAGAGGAATCATGATTTCAGGAGTGACATCTAAGCCTTCCTTCTTCACGTGAATTGCAGCTTCAATGACAGCTCTTGTTTGCATTTCTGCAATTTCAGGATAAGTCACTGATAAACGAACACCACGATGACCTAACATTGGGTTTGTTTCATGAAGTTCACCAATTGTCTTAGAGAGTTCTTCAAATGTTAATCCCATTTCTTTTGCTAAATCACGAATGTCTTCTTCTGCGGTTGGAACGAATTCATGTAGAGGTGGATCCAAATACCGGATGGTAACGGCGTAGCCTTTCATCTCTTTATATAATCCAATGAAGTCTTCTCTTTGCATTGGAAGAAGTTTAGCTAATGCTTTTTCTCTTTCAGCTTTATTCTTAGCAACGATCATTTCACGAACTGCAGGAATACGATCTGGTTCGAAGAACATATGTTCTGTACGGCATAGTCCAATACCTTCAGCACCATACTCGTATGCAACTTTTGCATCTTTTGGTGTGTCAGCATTTGTTCTAATCTTTAATGCTCTGTATTTATCAGCCCATGTCATTAAGGTTTCGAAATCACCAGAGACTGTAGCGTCTTGAGTTTCAACTTTTTGGCCATACACTTTACCTGTAGAACCATCAAGTGAAATCCAGTCACCTTCTTTAAAGACTTCACCATTAATTTCAAATGTCTTTTTCTTTTCATTAACATGAACATGTCCAGCACCAGCAACACAGCAAGTACCCATTCCACGTGCAACAACGGCAGCGTGAGATGTCATACCACCACGTGATGTTAAGATACCTGAAGATACGATCATACCTTCAATGTCTTCTGGTGATGTTTCTTGACGAACGAGAATAACAGGAAGACCGTCAGCCTTCTTTAATTCTTTAGCACGTTCAGCTGTAAATACAACTCTACCGGTAGCCGCACCTGGAGATGCATTTAAACCAGTTGTAATTACTCTAGCTTTCTTTAAAGCTTCTGGGTTGAATTGTGGGTGTAATAAAGCATCCAATTGTGCAGGTTCAACTTTTAGAACTGCTTCTTGTTCAGTTAAAACGCCTTCTTTAACAAGGTCAATCGCAACTTTTAACGCAGCTTGTGCAGTACGTTTACCATTACGTGTTTGTAACATATAAAGCTTACCACGTTCAATAGTAAATTCCATATCTTGCATGTCACGATAATGTGCTTCAAGTTTCTTAGCAATCGCAAAGAATTCGTTGTATAAAGCTTCATTGTCTTTCTTTAATTCAGAAATAGGTTTTGGTGTACGAATACCAGCAACAACGTCTTCACCTTGTGCATTAAATAAGTATTCACCATAAAGTTCGTTTTCACCAGTCGATGGGTTTCTTGAGAACGCAACACCTGTACCAGAGTCATCGCCCATGTTACCAAAGACCATGCCTTGAACGTTAACCGCTGTTCCCCATTCGTATGGAATGTGGTTTAATCTGCGGTATGTGTTCGCACGTGGGTTATCCCATGATCTGAAAACAGCTGTAACTGCTTCAATTAATTGTTGTCTTGGATCTTGTGGGAAAGGTTCACCTTTAAGTTCAGCATATTTCGCTAAGAATTCTCCAACAAGTTGTTTTAGGTCGTTAGCATCTAACTCTGTATCGAGTTCGACACCTTTCTTGTGTTTCATTTCTTCTAAAAGATGTTCAAAGTTGCTCTTTTCGATTTCCATAACGACATCGGCAAACATTTGAATGAAACGGCGATAAGAGTCATACGCAAAACGTGGGTTATTCGTTAGTTTTGCTAAACCTTCAACTGCAACATCATTTAAACCAAGGTTTAAGATGGTATCCATCATACCTGGCATTGATGCTCTTGCACCTGAACGTACAGAAACTAAGAATGGATCATTTGGATCTCCAAATTTCTTACCTGCTTCTTTTTCTGTTTTTTCCAAAGCATCGTAGATTTGTTCGATGATTTCAGGAGCAATCACCTTTTTACGACGATAGTAGTCATTACATGCTTCGGTTGTGACGGTAAAACCTTGTGGAACGGGCATACCAAGGGATGTCATTTCCGCTAAGTTCGCACCTTTACCGCCAAGAAGGTTCTTCATCGTTGCGTTACCTTCTTTAAATAAATAGACGTATTTTATCATAGTCATTTCCTTTCTTAAATTTTCATCATTTTTATTATATATGATTTCAAGTTTTTATGAAACCTTTTTAACCAGATTATAGAGTTCATTCTTTGGTCTTTTCACACCGACGACATTTGAGAATGGAAGATGAACCATGCGTGAGTCACGAACACCCACACAAACACCGTAAATATCATCATTTAAGAGCTCTACAGCATAGGTTCCCATACGAGATCCTAAGATGCGGTCCTCTGGACACGGAGACCCTCCGCGTTGGATATAGCCTAAGACGGTAGCACGCGATGCAAATCCTGATTTTTCAGTAATCTCCGTAGCAAATTCATGAACATTTAAAATATTTTCAGTGATCACGATAATCGCGTGACGTCTACCTTCTTTTTTATGCTTTTTCAATCGTTCGATGATGGCTTCTTTATTCATCGGGTGTTCGGGTGTAATGATAAATTCCGCTCCACCACAAATACCAGCAAATAAAGCAAGATCACCACAATGTCTTCCCATCACTTCGACGATGGAACAACGTTGATGCGATGTTGATGTATCTCTTAATTTATCGATTGCATCAACGATTGTTTCAACTGCTGTATGAAAACCGATTGTGAAATCAGTTCCCGCGACATCGTTATCGATTGTTCCTGGTAAGCCTATCGTTTTCATCCCCATTTTAGAGAGATCCATAGCTCCACGATATGTACCGTCACCACCAATAACAATCAATGCTTCAATCCCGCGATTTTTTAAATTATCAATCGCTTTTTGTCTGACTTCTTCTTTTAGAAATTCTGGTGCACGTGATGTTCCTAAAAAGGTACCGCCTAAATTCAGCATACCTGAAACACTTTGATGCGTAAGTAGTATAAGGTTATCATCAATCATTCCTTGGTAACCGTCTTTGATGCCGTAAATCTCATGACCATACATCGATCCAGCTCTGACAACTGCACGAATTGCAGCGTTCATTCCTGGGGCGTCACCGCCAGATGTCAACACACCGATTTTCATAGTTTTTTCACTCCCATGCATAAAAAAACGTACTGCATAGTCATTATAACATAAGCGCGCGCATAATAGGGTTATCAACTACCATTTTGGTAAATTATGAAAACGATTTAGTGCATAGAATTCTTTGATAATTCGCATTTTATGGTAAAATGTCATGTGGAAAACAAAAAATCATAGAAAAATGGTGATTATATGAAAAATTTAGTTGGAGCTGCGCTCCTTGGTCAATCAGGTGGACCAACAAGCGTTATTAACGCAAGTGCTGCTGGTGTTTTCATTGAAGCATTAAAGCAAGAAAACATTACTGCAGTATACGGTGCTGTACACGGCATCAAGGGTGTCTTAAATGAAGACTTCTACGATATTGGTAAAGAAGATTTAGAAGAACTCTATCGTTTAAAGAATACACCTTCATCAGCGATCGGATCTGTTCGATTTAAACTTAAAGATCCAAAGAAAGATCCAAGCGAATATGAAAGACTACTTGAAGTCTTCAAGAAGTACAACATCCGTTATTTCTTCTATAACGGTGGTAATGATTCCATGGATACTTGCAACAAGATTTCAAAATTCTTTAAGAAGTCTGGTTATGATTGCAACGTTATGGGTGTTCCCAAAACCATTGATAATGACTTAAATGCGACAGATCATTCACCCGGATATGCATCCGCTGCAAAATATGTTGCTACTACATTTATGGAACTTTATCATGACGCAACCGTTTATGATACAAAACAAGTAACTATCGTTGAAGTTATGGGAAGAAACGCAGGTTGGTTAACTGCCGCTGCTGCGCTTGCATCTTATAAAGGTCAAGGTCCAGATTTAATCTATCTTCCTGAAGTTGCATTTGATATCGAACAATTCTTTACAGCTGTTGAAGAAAATTTAAAGACAAAAGGTAAAGTGATTGTTGCTGTTTCTGAAGGTATTAAAACAAAAGAAGGAAAATATATTCCTGAAATGTATCAAGAACTCAAAAGAGATGCGTTTGGTCATGCTCAATTAGGCGGTACTGCACAAGTATTAGCTGAACAAGTTGCTAACCGTATTGATGTTAAAGTAAGAGCAATTGAATTCTCATTAATTCAAAGATCAGCTGCTCACTTAGCATCTAAAGTTGACGTTGAAGAAGCATTCAATGCTGGTAAAAAAGCCGTTCAAGCAGCTGTTAGAGGAACAACCGACAAGATGGTTGGTTTCAAGAGAGTATCTTCAAATCCTTATAAGATTAAGTACGTTCTACTTCCATTAAAGCTTGCTGCTAATACAGAACAAAAAGTACCACTAGAATGGATTTTACCTGATGGAAAAGGTCTCACACAAGATTTCGTTGATTATGCATTACCTTTAATTCAAGGTGATTCAAAAGCTAAACTTGTTGATGGTCTTCCACAGTTTGCTAAATTAAAGAAAATTAGAGTTGAAAAGAAGTAAACATGATAAATAAACGGCTTATTTAAGCCGTTTTTATTTACTTCAATATAAATGATATGATGTATTTAAAGTCATTTGGAGTTGGATGATTTATGACTTTCATTTCATAACTTAAACCTAATTCTTTAAGTCCTATTTCAAAGTGGCATAGACTAATTCCCATATCAAGTGCTTGAATGATAAAAGATCTATTCGTATTGTAGTTTGGGGTTTCTTCCAAATAGAAATGAATGATGTTTTCTATGATGATAATTCTCCATGGTTGTTTGTTGGATGCTGATGGTGCTAGTTTAACGAGTTCTAGAGGTAATTGAAGTGGATGATTTGAATCTTCTTTTAGAGGATGATTGATATCATTTATATAAAACATTTCTTCAAATGATTTTCTTCTGTTCGCTTTCACTGCAAAACGAATTGCTCTTTCTCTTAAAGACATTTTATCCTCAGGATATCCGATGGGTGTTATGGCTGGTATGATATATCCTGGTTTCACATAATCTGAAAAAGCAGACCTATCAAATGTTCCAGCTAACCAGCAGGTTGATAATCCTTTTTGTGTAAGTTTCATAATGAAATATTCAAATAAATACCCATAATCAACAATACCAGTAAGTTCATTTTGAATGGTTCCACCAACAAAGCTTGACGCATTCTTAATAAAGCCATATGTACCAATACGTTTAGCTTCACCGTCAGGATCTAATGCTTTAAAGTCTGTAAAGAATTCAATTTTGTGACCAAAAGGACTTGATAGTAATTTCGTCTCATCAATCGCTTCGTTGATCATTTTGATCTCTTCATTACCAAGTATTTTCTTTTCATAGGTTCTTGTTGAGATTCTATCATAAACTGCATCTTTCATGATGATCACCCCTTTTTGATTTCACTATATCACTTTTTCATGAAACATATCGTCTTTTTAACGATATAATGTAACTAACCGATATAAAAGGAGTGATTCAATGGAATTCTTAACATCTTGGTGGGTTTATCTCACAATGGGCATTATTTTCTTTTATGTAACTGTTCAATCCGTAGTTGCATTACTTAAGGCTAGAAAAAGAGCGTTTGAACTAGGTTTTACCAAACAACAGGTCAATCAGACCATCACTTCATCCATGGTATTCTCGTTGGCACCATCTTTAGCAATTCTTATTGGATTGGTTGCATTAACCAAAATCTTTGGTTCAATGATTGCTGGTATGAGACTTGCTACATTAGGTGCTGTCACTTATGAACTTCCAGCAGCAATCAATGTGATCAGTGGTGTTTATGGTCGTCAAATTGGTGATGTGTTAACAACTGATATGGTGATTACCGCTGTTTGGGTTATGACACTTGGCTGTCTACCTCCACTCATTTTAATTCCTTTCTTCTTTAAAAAGATGAGCGGAAAAATGAAGGTTTTAAGAGAAAAAGATCAATCCTGGAATCAAATCATGATGGACGCTTTATTCTTAGGGATGATTTCAGCGTTTGTGGGTTATATTTTAGCACCTAAAACACCAGAGGGTGAAGATCCTTATATTTCTGTTTTAGGTATCTTAGTGTTTGCATCATCTGCAATCCTTATTATGGTTTTAGGTTTCTTAATGAAAAAATTCAAATGGGAATGGCTTAAAAACTATGCGTTACCTGTATCCATGGTAGCAGCCATGGCTTTAGCAATTCTTTATGCAGGATTGGGGGTACGCTAACATGAAAAGAGCATATCAAGATCAAATGCATTTTGAAGGACGTCTATGGATGTTGGGTGCTTTACTACTTTTCATTAGTGCGCCGATCATTATCAGTATCATCACAGGTGTTTGGCCAACCTTTGAACATTTTATTCCTGGCTTTTTAGCAACAGCTGTTATTTTCTGGCCCGTAACAACCATTGAAGTCTTTACATTTAGTCCAATGCTTGGTGTAGGTTCAACCTATTTAGCGTTTGTTACAGGTAATTTAACCAGTTTAAAAGTACCTGCAGCACTCAATGCTCAAGATGCTTTAGGTGTTGAAAAAGGAACTGATGAGGGCGATGTTATTTCAACGATTGCAGTTGCATCTTCTTCTATTATTACAACACTGATTATCTTTATTGGTGCGTTACTGATTATCCCTTTAACACCACTTTTGGAGTCACCTGTTTTAAAACCAGCATTTGATAACATCATTCCTGCTTTATTTGGTGGTTTAGGTATTGTCTATATTTCTAAACGTATTAAGATAGCAATCATCCCACTCGTTGTCATGATGATTTTCTTCCCACTTGTTCCAGGTAGTGGTGGATTAGTTGGTATTATGGTTCCTGTCGGTGTTGTTATTTCAATTATTGTTGCACGTATTCTTTATAAGAAAGGGATGATCTCTTAATGGAATGGTTATATCTTTTACTAATCATACCCATTATCTTAGTGATTATTTTATTTCGGACTTTTAGATTTAAAGCAAAAGATTATCCTGAAATGAAAAAATTGCACGATATCGATAAAAATCGTGCTGTTGAATCACTTTCGAAAATGATTCAATTTAAAACGGTATCGAGTCTCGATAAATCAAAAGAAGATCCAGAACAATTTATTAAATTCCGTAATTTTATTCAAGAAAGATATCCAAACATCATAAAATCTTCATCTTATGAAGTTGTTGAACGTGGTATGTTATTTAAGATCAAAGGTCAATCAGATGAATACCCTGTTGTCTTAATGTCACATTATGACGTCGTTCCTGTTCAAGATGGATGGAAATGTGATGCTTTCTCTGGAGAAATCAGTGATACGCATGTTTACGGTCGAGGTACACTTGATACAAAATCAACATTGAATGATATCTTAGAATCCTTAGAGTTTGTTTTATCCAATGGAAAAACGTTTAAACATGATCTTTATTTAGCATTTTCTGGTGATGAAGAAATCTTTGGTCCTTCTGCACCAAGTATTGTTAAAACATTAAAAGAACGTGGTGTTACACCTTATCTTGTTTTAGATGAAGGTGGCGCGATTGTCTCTAAAATGTTTCCTGGTGTTAAAGAAAAGTGCGCAGTTGTTGGTATTGCAGAAAAAGGATTTATGAATGTAAAGTTAACTGCATATTCTAAAGGTGGACATGCATCAACACCACCTAAAGATACACCACTTACTGATCTTGCAAAAGCTGTTAAGAAGTTAAACAATCATCCGTCATTTAAATTAAAAATGACACCACCGGTTAAACATTTGTTTAATACGTTAGCGCCTCATTCTACTTCTTTTGGTATTAAGATGTTATTTGCAAATTTATGGTTCTTTATGCCTGTTGTTAAATTAATCGCAAAACTATCGGGTGGAGAATTCTTATCCATGTTTAAAACAACGCAAGCATTTACGCTTGCTGAAGGTAGTCAGGCAATTAACGTTCTTCCATCAGAAGCAACCATTGGTATTAACTACCGTTTAAGACCTGGTGAAACATCAAAAACAGTTTTAAAACGTGTTGAAAGAATCATTAAGAATAAACGGATTAAGGTTGAAGCAATTGCAATCTCAGAAGCAACGCCTGTAAGTAAAATAGATGAAGCATTTAACATTGTTAAAAGAGCGATCAATCAGACATGGCCTGAAGTGATTGTTGCTCCATATCTTATGGTAGCAACCACAGATTCTAGACATTATCATGAAATCTGTGAACATGTGTTTAAGTTCTCACCCATGGATGTATCTAAAGCTGATTTAGCGAAGATTCATGGCTATGATGAAGATATATCAATTGATAATGTAATTTATGGTGTGAATTTCTATATAAATTTACTTGAACAGTTATAAAGAAATACGCTCTAGTTAATCGCTAGAGAGTTTTTTTATGAAAAGAAAAGCCAGTAGGAAAATCCCTGCTGGCTATTTCATATTAATTATGATTTAATCTAAGAAACTAACAAGTGCATCTCTAGTCAATCGTACTCTAGCTCCTAATTCAAATACGTAGTAGTTATCTGCTGGACCTGGATAAAGTATAGGAACTAATGAATCAAATAATGTATTATCAGGGTCAACAATTTCAGAGACAATGTAGTAGATGATTGTATTGGCATCACTTTCTGGAACAACATCAGCTTCAATTACAGTTTCCAAATCTTCTGAAGTTAAACCTTGTAACTTAGCAAGACTGATATCATTCTTAATTGTTGATATAGATGTTATTCCTAAAACATCCATCGATTCAGCAATATGATTCATTTCACTAATCTTGATATCGTAGTAAACTGGTGCAGGCAATGCCATAAGCATTGCATCGTAGTTACGAGCAGATACATCAGTAACATGTGATGGTTCTGTATCAATATTAGATGTGTTAATACCCTTCGAAATCAT
>JAEWVV010000082.1 GCA_023458995.1 Bacillota bacterium | reverse complement strand
CCAGCAATCTTATACATATTAGGAATCTTTAATAATAAACCTTGAGATGCAGTAAATGTGGTTGTAAGTGCACCCATTTGTAGTGAACCATGAACTGTACCTGCTGCACCAGCTTCACTTTGCATTTCAATGACTTTCACTGGCATGCCAAATAAATTCTTCTTGCCCTCAGAAGCCCAAAGGTCTACATATTGAGCCATTGGTGTGGATGGTGTAATCGGATAAATCCCTGCAACTTCAGTAAACGCATATGCACAATATGCGGCTGCTTCGTTACCATCCATGGACTTAATAACTTTTTTAACCATGATAAATCCTCCTTGATACTTTTATTTCAAAGCCTTCAATATATCTGATGCATTCTCTTTAGGAGATGCCTTTTCAAAAACATGTGTAATCAAGCCTTCTTCATTTAGAACGAATGTTGCTCTTTGAACGCCCATATATTTTCTTCCATACATACTTTTTTCAACCCAAACACCGAAGTATTTGATTACTTCTAATGTTTCATCGGATAAGAGTAGGAAAGGTAATTGATTTTGTTCAGCAAACTTTTGGTGACTTTTGGGTGAATCTTTACTGATACCAATCACTTTAATGTTTCGTTTGCGGTAGACTTCATCAAGATCTCTGAATGCACAAGCTTGTACTGTACATGCCGAGGTGCTATCCTTGGGATAAAAATAGATAACCACTTTTTGACCTTGATAATCACTTAACCTATGGGTGTTTCCAGATGCATCTTTTAGACTGAAATTATTGACTTTTGCACCTACGTTCAGCATAAAAAACATCTCCAAATGACAAGGTTTGTTCCAACATTAACATTATAACCCACTTGTCAAGAAAAATACACCCTAAAATGTCAAAAGTAACAACAATGTAAACTTTGTAAATTACTATCACACAAATTGCCACAAAGTAAACGTTTTCTTGACTGTAAAATACACATCTCTAAGAGATGATAAAAATGATCTTGATTATTTCTTAATTTTTACTTCTTAATTATCATAAAGAAACGCATTTTTCGAGCCTTCCTTAATTTATATGTATTTAATGCGAAGTAAGAACTATTATATAAATAAAACAGAGTCTTTTCTAATCAATAATTCGATTAGAAAAGACTCTTTTGTCTACAGTCTGATGGTCATTCTGCTGAATAGCCATCTCGTTTATGATTGATTTTTGTAAAAATGGTATTTATCTTTAAGTATGTGTTCGGCTTTTCTTACCATTGCTTCAGATGGTTCCATGATGTGGTTTAACGTATACTTATAACCCAGTTCATCCCATTTTTTAATACCTGCTTTATGGTAGGGTAGAATGTCAATATCTACCACATTATGGAGGGTATCAATAAATAAACGTAAATTTTTTAGATCTGTTTCATCAGCTGTTATTGTAGGTACTAAAACGTGTCTAATAATTGTATTAACATGAAGCTGATCAAGAAGTTTTGCAAAAGCTAAAACTTGTTTATTAGAATTGTTTGTTAATGTTTGATGTTTTTCTTCATCGATATGTTTGATATCGAGTAAAACTAGATCTGTATACTTTAATAATTCTTCAAGCAAAGGTTGTTGCTTATGATGGTATGTAGCTGCTGAGGTATCTAAACATGTATGAATTTTTCTAGATTTAGCCTCTTTAAAAAGTTCAATGAGAAAGTTAATCTGTAATAACGGCTCACCGCCACTTACAGTAATTCCACCCTTTTTATAAAATCGTTTGAACTTTTCATAATCTGATAAGACGTCACTTACCGTCATTAAACGGTTTGTTGCTGTACTCCACGTATCGCGATTATGACAATACTGACATTGAAATGGACATCCCTGTAAAAATAAGACATAACGAATACCAGGACCATCAAATGCACCAAATGTTTCAATCGAATGGACATTTGCAAAAATTTCTTTACATTGATTCATGGAATGTTCGACTTATAACTTCTTTCTTCTGTTCATTTGTTAAGTTTGAAAAGTTGACTGCATAACCTGAGACTCTAATGGTTAGATTAGGATATTTATCTGGATGATTAAAGGCATCAATAAGCATTTCACGATTGAAAACATTCACATTGATGTGGTAACCACCACTCATAAAATAACCATCTAAAATGTCAACTAAATTTTCAATTTTAATGTCTGTTTCATAAATATAACTGTCCATAGCGTCAACAACTTTCCCTTTACCTAAAGAATCAGGAATAATCGTAAATGTGTTTGAGATACCATCCTGACAACTTTCACATGGAATTTTTGATACTGATAATAATGATTTCAATGCACCAGATTTATCTCTTCCATGCATTGGGTTAGCTCCTGGAGCAAACGCCTCTCCACGTCTTCTGCCATCAGGAGTATTCCCTGTTTTCTTTCCATAAACGACATTGGATGTAATCGTTAGTACACTCATCGTAGGCACAGATTCGCGGTATGTGTATTGTTTTCTAATTTTACTCATGAAAAGTTCGACAACTTGTACAGCAAGTTGGTCAGCGCGATCATCGTTATTACCATAATAAGGGAAATCACCAGTTGTTTCAAAGTCAACAATTAAGTTTTGATCATTGAAAATAGGCTTAACTTGAGCATACTTAATTGCAGACAATGAGTCTGCAACAACAGATAATCCTGCGATACCCGTTGCGAAATTGCGAACAACTTCTGCATCATGAAGTGCCATTTGAATGCGTTCATATGCATATTTGTCATGCATGTAATGAATGATGTTAAGCGCACTGACATATGTTTTAGCAAGCCATTCAAGCATACTATCAAACTTCGTCATGACAACATCAAAATCTAAGATATCATGATCAACTAATCCTGTTTTCGGACCGATTTGTTCACCCGTTAGTTCATCACGTCCATTATTTAATGCATAGAGAAGTGCTTTCGCGATATTTGCTCTTGCCCCAAAAAACTGCATTTCTTTCCCTAATGCCATGGGTGAAACACAACATGCGATACCATAGTCATCCGAATGTGTGTTTCTCATATGATCATCATTTTCATATTGAATAGATGATGTATCAATCGATATCTTCGCACAAAACTTTTTGAAGTTTTCGGGTAATCCTTCACTCCAAAGTACGGTTAGATTAGGTTCTGCTGAAGTATTCAAGTTGTATAGTGTTTGTAAATATCGATATGTTGTTTTCGTCACCCAAGAACGACCATCATGATTCATGCCAGCGAGTGACTCAGTAACCCATGTTGGATCACCTGTAAAGAGTTCATTATATTCAGG
>JAEWVV010000081.1 GCA_023458995.1 Bacillota bacterium | reverse complement strand
TCATTTAAAAGTGTCCATTCATCTCTAATTTTCTTTTTAAGTCCAATTGGATTAATATTTGTTCCACAAATAATCATTTTTCTTAATGCATCAGGATGTTTAATCGATATTAAAACACCGATGATCCCACCATCACTAAACCCAATAAAATAAGGTTTTTCTAGATTATAATGCTGAATAACCTCATAGATATCATCTGCCATCACATCATAATGAATTTGGTCTTTAACCTCAGATTGGCCGTGATTTCTACTATCAATTAAATAGCAAGTATAATCACGCTCTAATTTTTCAACTAATACATCAAAAATATGATGATCTTCACCGTTTCCATGGACAAATACTAAAGGATATCCTTTTCCTCTTTTTTCAACAAAAATCTTTGTTTGATTGACTTCAATAATCATAGAATTCTCCTAGAGAAAAGGTCTCATAAAGAGACCTAGTTTTGCCAATGTGCATAAGCCATGTTCTGTAACCCCATAAGGGTGTGACCATTTATCTCTACATTGTAGCATGAACTCACTTATCATTCGCTTGTTCATGTGCCCCTACCAAATTTGGGTTGCTAGCTTGAGGGGTTTACCGCGTTTCATCCTTTGTTTCCAAAAGGCTCGTCTCTGTGGCACATTTAAGTCTAGAGCATAGTTACCCTTAGCTCATCGATCGCCGTTACGCTATCGCGTACCCTAGGTTATTGTTTCCCTAGGCACAAACACTACATCCATCACAGGATGTGCTAGCATGGACTTTCCTAACCGATAAATCGGCTCGGTCACCTTCCATTGACTTAGTTATTATAACATACTTCATGGATAAATGAATATTTTTTCTATATACAAAACAAAAAAAGAGGTTTCCCTCTTTTTAGTAATTACTTAACGATAAGTGCATCTTTTCTTGATAAATCAATACGTCCTTTTTCATCGATACCGATGCATTTAACAAGGATTTGATCACCAACTGATACAATATCTTCAACTTTTTCAACACGTTCTTTAGCAAGTCTAGAAATATGAACAAGTCCTTCAGTTCCTGGCCATAATTCAACAAAACATCCGAACTTTTCAACACGTGTAACTTTACCTTCGTAGATTTCGCCTACTTTTGCCTCTTTGACAAGTGATAAAATGCGTTCTGCAGCTGATTCAATCCATTTGTGTTCAGAATGCATCAAGAAGACACGACCATCTTGTTCAATATCAATCTTAACTTGATTGTTATCTTCGATGATTTGGCTAATGATCTTACCACCAGCACCAATAACATCTCTAATCTTATCAGGGTTGATTCTGATCATCATGACTTTTGGAGCATACTTCGATAATTCTTTACGAACAGTTGGAATGGTTTGTAACATATGATCTAAGATATGTAGACGGCCGATTCTTGCTTGTTCTAAGGCTTCTCTTAAGATTTCTTCTGTAATACCAGAAATCTTGATATCCATTTGAAGTGCTGTAATACCATCTTTAGTTCCAGCAACTTTAAAGTCCATATCGCCTTCATGGTCTTCCATACCTTGAATATCAGATAAGACAGTATAATAGTCGCCTTCTTTAATTAAACCCATTGCAATCCCTGCTACAGGTGCTTTAATGGGAACACCAGCTGCCATAAGAGCTAATGTACCAGCACAAATTGTTGCTTGTGATGAAGAACCGTTTGATTCTAGAATTTCTGATACAACACGAATGGTGTATGGGAATTCTTCTTCATTAGGAAGTACTTGTAATAATGCTCTTTCACCAAGTGCACCATGACCGATTTCTCTTCTTCCAGGTGATCCATAACGTCCTGTTTCACCAACTGAGAATGCTGGGAAATTATAATGTAACATGAAACGTTTTGATTCTTCTAGTCCTAGACCATCAATGATTTGGTTTTCACCAAGTGCACCAAGTGTAACAACACCTAATGCTTGTGTTTGGCCACGTGTGAATAATGAGGATCCATGTGTTCTTTGTAGAACATCTACACGTGATGATAAAGGTCTAATTTCATCAACTTTACGTCCGTCTGGGCGAACTTTATCTTGAGTAATTAAACGTCTTAATTCTTGTGTAACGATACCATCAACGATTGCTTTAACATTGTCTAGGTATTCTTTTTGTGCTTTTTCATCAAAGAATTTAATGCCTTCAATTTCTTTAACAAATGATGTTTTAGAGAAATGTTCAATAGTTTCGTTTGTTAAATCATCAATTGCTTGATATCTTTCAAGTTTATCAAAGATTGATACTGCTTTAACCATACGTTCTTTTACATAAGCATCCACTTGATTCTTAAGTTCAGGACTGATTTGACGTGTCACATAATCCATCTTAACAACCAGATTATCTTCTTCAATGGTCTTGATGAATGCGACAAGTTTTTTAATTTCTGCATGTGCAAACATGATTGCTTTAAGCATATCTTCTTCAGATACTTGTTTAGCCCCAGCTTCAACCATGTTGATTGCTTCATTTGTACCAGCAACCGTTAATTCGATATCTGAATTAGCTTGTTGTTCTACTGTTGGGTTAACGATGAGTTCACCATTGACACGACCAACTTGAACACCAGCAACTGGACCATTAAATGGAATGTTTGAAATACCTAAAACGATAGATGAACCAATCAGTGATGCAATTTCAGTAGTGCAATCTGGGTCACTTGATAATACGGTATTCACAATTTGTACTTCATTTTTAAATCCTTCTGGAAATAAAGGACGGATAGGACGGTCAATTAAACGTGAAGTTAATGTTTCATGTTCAGATGGACGACCCTCTCTTCTTAAGAATCCTCCAGGAATCTTTCCTGCTGCATAAAGCTTCTCTTGATATAAAACCATAAGTGGAAAGAAATCTTGAGTTGAAGCTTCATTTTTTGCTGTTACAACACTTAATACTGTAGAGTCACCATAGGTGATCATGGCTGATCCAGCTGCTTGTTTAGCAACTTCGCCGATTTCAACGCGCAGTACTCTACCGCCAAGCGTTGTCTCGTAAGTCTTTTTTTGCATGATATAAAATCTCCTTCATTTTATATGTCTATTTTTTCTTTTCATAGCCTTATTAATGATACCACAAAAATGTATTAAAGTATAGAAAATCATTAAAAGTAAAAAAAAAGTTGCTTTCGCAACCTTTTTAACGACGGATACCTAACTTATTGATAAGCACTTGATAGCGATCAACGTCTTCATTACGCAAATAATTGAGTAAACGACGTCTTTGACCGATCATCAAATAGAGACCGCGACGTGAATGGAAATCATGTGTATGAACAAGAAGGTGTGAGTTTAACTGATTGATTTGTTCAGTTAATACTGCAACTTGTACTTCAGGTGAACCTGTGTCGCCTTCTTTGATTGCATATTCTTTGATGATTTCATTCTTTCTTTCTTTACTAATTGCCATGTTCTAATTCCTTTCTCGAATAACTAAAGAGAGGGTTTGGCTTTCCCGTATCCTTGTTACCGCCTTTTTTATTGTAGCATTTTTGAATAAAATGCAAGACAATTCAACTAAATCTTGACAAATTGGTCAACATTTAAAACAAATACTGTTGCACCACCAACTTCTACTTCAATAGGGAGTGCTGAGAATGATCCAAATTCATTCACAATGGTGTTTGGAACGAGTTTAGTTCTCTTCTTGCTGTGTGCTTCAATGATTTCAAGTGCTTGTGGTACTTTTTCATCATTCACACCAATCAAAAAGGTGACGTTTCCTGCTCTTAAGAATCCGCCGGTCGTCGCAAGTCTGGTAGAGAAAAAACGATCTTTCACTAAAGCTTTTTGAACCTTGTTCGCGTCATCATTGGATACGATTGCGATAATTAGTTTCATATAATCACCTCATACATATATTATAACATATCTTTTTTTAGATAATCAGTTTTCTAACAGCACTTTCATCTTTTTGTAGCTGTTCGATGAGCTCTTTTTTGTTTCTAAACTTTAATTCTTGTCTTAAGTAATGCATGAATGTAATATCCATTTGTTTACCATAAATATTCTTATTAAAATCGAGAATATAAATTTCCAAACGTTTTTCAAAACTATAATTGAGTGTAGGA
>JAEWVV010000080.1 GCA_023458995.1 Bacillota bacterium | reverse complement strand
AGCTAGAGGTGCTTACCAAGCTGGTGCAATCAAAGCATTACATGAAGCAGGAATCTTGGATCAAATCGAAGTCTATTCAGGTACATCCATTGGTGCTGCTAATGCTGCAGTGTTAGCATCCAATTCACCTAAAGAATTAGAAGAAATATGGTTTAACATACCACAAGATGCACTAAAGCATGAGAAAAATTTCTTCTCAAGATTATTAGAAGAAAAACTAAAAGCCATTGATAATGGGATTTATTCGATGGACGTTTTTTCATCGATTATGATGAATTATATCGATGCATCTAAATTCAAAAATAAAAAAGTGTTTGTTACTGTCTCTGATGGTGGTGATGCAAGTAAAGGTATACTTGGTTTAGTTAAATCATCTTACGAACATTATATGCGAAAAGATAATAAAGCAATCTATTTACCACTTGATGAACTCACTCAAAAAGAAGCACATAAGTCAGTGATTGCATCTTGTTCAATTCCTTTTGCTTTTCCTGCTGTTAAGCAAGATCACCACAAATACTATGATGGTGGAGTCTTTGATAATACACCAGTTAGACCACTGATTGAATCCGGTTGTACTGAGATCATTGTAATCCAACTTAATAGACCTTTCTTATTTCAACGCGAAGATTATAAAGATGTCATCGTTCATGAAATCAAACATAAAAGAAGTCTTGGTAGAGTCTTAGATTTTTCTAAAGAGCATACTGAAAAACTCTTTAATTGGGGTTATGAGGATGCTAAAAAGTTTATAGAAAATTATTAATCAAAAAAGGTGTAGATCATATGAAGTATATCAATCTTCATTACTCTACACCTTTTTATTTATTTGTTACATTTATTCTGCTACGATTAACCTAATATTGTTCTTTTCAAAAACTTTAACGTAATCCTGTGAAGGCATTTTATCTGTAATTAGAATATCAATATCATCAAAATTACATGTCTTATAAGGAGATAACTTATCAAATTTAGTACTATCAACTAACAAGATATGCTTCTTTGAGTTTCCTAGCATAGCTGCCTTTGTTCTCATTTGTTCATAGTTTGCTTCCATGACTCCACCGTTAATATCGATGGATTGACAAGAAAAAATAAATATATTACTATTAAAGTTTTTAATATGTTCAACTGTATCTGAACCTACAGTTGAGTTTGTAGAGAATGATATCGCACCACCAACTAAAAACAAATGGAACTGCGTGAAGTAAGATAATTGATTTGCAGTATCTAGACCATTTGTTACAAGCGTTATATTGGAGAATTTAGAAAAATAAGGTATTACATAGCTAGCAGTTGTAGATGAATCTATAAAATAAGTAAATTCATCACGTAAAAATTCATTGCATCTTTCTGCAATGCGTTTTTTTTCATTAATCTGCGCCTGTGCGCGTATTAAACTCGTATATTCTACCTGAGATGTGAAAACGGATTGTGCATAACCATGATGCTTAATAATAAGACCTTTAGAATATAAATATGCAAGATCTCTTCTTACAGTTGCAGGGCTTACAAACAGTAATTCGGAGAGTTCCTGTGATGAAATATTGACTTTATCTCTTAGCAAATCAAGTATTTTTTGATGTCTTTCATTAATTAACATGTTTATCTCCTTATTTATGAGCGTACATTCATAAAATGAGCGATAAATTGGTAAAAATTAATAATAAATCATAAAACGCTCATTTAATTGATTATATTATATATCTTGTTGTAAAATTAAGTCAAGATGTAAGCGCACACTTTTTTAAAGAATAATGAGAAGAAGAGGGTTAATCTAATATGAAAAATATGAATGAATTTCCAATTATCGAACAAGTTAAAAAGATCACTTATGAAATGTATAGACGTGGCTGGAATGAAAGAAATGGTGGTAACATTTCAATCTTACTAAACGAAGATGATCTTAAAAAATATACAAATACACAAAAAGTTGTTAGAGAAATACCTTTAACATTTGATGCAAGTGAACTTGCTAACCGTATATTTCTTGTTACATCAACAGGAAGTTATTTCAAAAACATCATAGAAAATCCAACAGAATCCTTAGGCATTTTCCGGATATCACCATCAGGAGATAAAGCACTTGTTTTATGGGGATTCGATAATAACAATAAGTTTACATCAGAACTCCCAACACATTTGATGGTACATGCAGCAAGACTAAAGGTTGATCCAAGTAATCAAGTAGTCATGCATTGCCACCCACTACATATTCTTACGATGACTCACGTTCATGAACTTACTGATAAAGCATTTACTTTGTCTTTATGGCGTACGATGACCGAATCCATTGTCGTATTTCCAGAAGGTCTTGGTGTTATACCATGGATGCAATCAGGTACATCTGAAATTGGATTAGCAACAGCTAACAAGTTTATGGAATATCGTTTGGTTGTTTGGGATATGCATGGAATACTTGCAGTAGGTCAAACAATTGATGATGCGTATGGATTAATTGATGTTGCAGAAAAATCTGCAGATATTTATCTAAGTTCAAGCACACATAAACTCATTAATAATATCAGTAATAGTCAATTAAAAGGTATTGCTGAATTTTATAAGGTTAAACATGTCAAATACGAATTCTTGGAGTAAATTATGGTCTACTATTTAGCAATAGACATTGGTGCATCTAGCGGAAGATTTATACTTAGTCATCTTGATGACCATGCTATTAAGTGTGAAGAAGTCTATAGATTTGATAATAAAATGGTTGAAAAAAACAATCACTTATATTGGGACATTCATCATTTGAAACAACAGATATTTGAAGGGCTCAAAGTTTGTAAAACTATTGGTAAAGCCCCCACTTATGTTGGTATTGATTCTTTTGGAGTCGATTATTGTTTTCTTGATGGAAACAATTAAATTATAGGAGATGTCTTTTATTAAAGAGATCAACGAAATGTTTAATCAATGAAGCAATTTAATCAACAGATCAATAAAGTTGATTACTAT
>JAEWVV010000079.1 GCA_023458995.1 Bacillota bacterium | reverse complement strand
GTCAAACATATCGATTCCATTAATGACGTTTTCGACAAGGTCATCAGGTGCACCAACACCCATGAGATAACGTGGTTTATCAAAAGGTAAAATAGGATTTAAATACTTCGTGATTTCATACATTTCATGTTTTGTTTCACCAACAGATAATCCACCAATTGAATATCCTGGAAAATCCATTTTGATCAGTTCTTCTGCACAATATTTGCGTAAGTCTTTATTTAGTCCGCCTTGAACTATACCAAATAGAGCTTGGTCTGTAGATAAAGCATTTTGACCTCTTTTTGCCCATCTGAGTGTACGATCAACCGATGTTTTCATGTACTGATCTGTTTCATAGGGAGGTGGACATTCGTCAAAACTCATAATGATATCGGCACCTAATTTTTCTTGAACTTTAATTGAATCTTCAGGTGACATGAAAAGAGATGATCCATTTTTGTGATGTTTAAAATGAACACCTTCTTCAGTGATTTTACGCATATCCGTGAGTGAGAATACTTGGAAACCACCACTATCTGTTAGTAGCGCTCCATCCCACTGCATGAATCCACGAATTCCTCCATGGTCTTTTACGATATCAGCACCTGGCTGTAACCATAAGTGATAAGTGTTTCCTAAAATAAGACCTTCAGATACTTCTTTAATCTCTTCAGGAGTCAATGTTTTGACTGTTGCCTGTGTTCCAACAGGCATAAAAAAAGGCGTTTCAAAAACACCGTGTGGTGTTGTTAATAATCCTAATCTTGCACCACTTTGCTTGCATACATGTAAAACTTCAAATTTTATACTCATAATCTCATCCTTTACCTTGTAATTATAGCATAATTTTGCTAAAATGATGAAGTATTTTAACAAGCTGTACCCTAGGAAACCAGCTTAGTCAATAAAAACAGGGAGATAATAGTTTGAAACATTGGTCGACACGTGATTTAGCTCGGCAGACGATGATTGCTGCCATTTATGCTGTATTAGTTTATGGATTTAGTTTTGCTAGTTTTGGACTCGTTCAGTTTAGAGTCGCTGAGGTCTTGATGATCTTCGTCTTCTTCGATAAAAAAAGCATCATCGGATTAACGTTTGGATGCTTTGTATCAAGTTTGATATATGGTGCAGATATCATGGACATCATCTTTGGACCCATAGCAACGCTTCTTGCTGGTATCTCGATGTGGAGTTTAAGAAAGAAACCTTATCTTGCCATGATTTTCCCAGCAATCTTTAATGGAATCATCATCGGGATTATTCTTACCTACGTCTATCTATTGGCACCACTCTATATTTCAATGCCTTCAGTCTTTATCGGTGAATTCGTCATCTTATACGCTTTAGGGTTACCGCTTTACATCGTTTTAAAGAAAAACAAAGGGTTTCTCGAATTTTTTAACTAAAAAAAGAAGGGCTGCTATCCCTAGCATCCCTGTTTTTTATCGTTTAAATCCTTGGAAGAAAATAGCGATTGTACCTGGACCAGAATGTGCTCCGATAACTGGACCAACATAATTATAAACAATCTCTTTTATCTTTAATGTTTTCTTGAGTTCTTCGCCGATATATTTAGCTTCCTCGATGCAATCTCCATGTGAAATGAAAATAACTTGTTCGAATGATGAATCAATATACTCTTCAGTGAGTTCAATCATCTTTTGAATGGAGTGTTTTCTTCCTCTCATTTTGATAACAGGAACTAACTTACCTTCATTGGATACATGTAAGATAGGTTTGACTTTTAAAAGTGTACCTAATATATGAGATGTAGCAGATAATCTTCCACCACGCATTAAAGTACCTAGATCATCAACTGTAAATAAATGGGTAATCTTAAGTTTAATACTTTCAATATAAGCAGTCAATTGAGTCACTGTCTTACCTTCTTTTTTACCGAGATAAGCATAATAAACAAGAAGACCTAATCCCATGGAAGCTCCCTTAGAGTCAATGGTCATGATTTTCCGGTCTGGATATGTTGTTTGAAGTTCTCTTGCTGCAAGATGTGCTGAGTTATAGGTTCCAGATAAAGCGGATGAAAAACCAATATATAAAATATCTTTTCCTTCTCTTAAAACAGGTTCGAATGCTTCTAAGAATTGACCAATCGCAACCATCGATGTTTTTGCAACTGCTTTTTCTCTCAAACGGTCGTAAAATGCAGAAAATGTAATTTCTCTTTCATCAGGGTAGTTCTTATAAGTTTTGCCTTCAAGATCAACAGATAGTGGAATGACAGTCACATTCATTTGATTTATTTGTTCTACAGTTAAATCACTGCAGGAATCGGTGAAGATGACATAATCGTTTTGTGGTTTGGTTTGCATGTGAAATCCTCTTTCATCATAAATTTAAATACACCCTTATTATAAAATGACATCATTGAATTACATCTCTACATGCTTAAAATTGAACACTACCAATTAATTTCAACCAGTAGAGAAAGAAAAAAGTCTCTCTACTAGTAGTAGAATATGATTGTATTTTATAAAAAAGTGTTATAATAAAGCCATGGAAACTAGAAAAATACACTTTATGGACAACTTAACACGCTTGAGAAAGCAACATGGCTATACACAGCAAGCACTGGCAGATAAACTAAATTACAGTGATAAAGCCGTCTCAAAATGGGAACGCGGTGAAGCATTACCTGATGTTCAAACCATTGGCGAAATCGCATTTCTTTTTCATTTATCGATTGATGAACTTGTTTATAATGAACCAGAAAACATTGAAAAGATTTCTAAACAACGTGAGAAAAATCCTTATCTTGTGAAGTTTTCTTTCTTGATTGTATCTTCTGTTTGGTTACTTGCGATCTTTGTATTTGTCATTTTGACATTACTTTTAACTGAAAGAGAGTTGTTATGGCTAACATTCATATGTGCACTTCCTGCATCAATGATTGTATTCTTAGTATTTGCAGTGATATCTAAAAGGAGAATTCTCATCTTATTCTTTACAGGGTGTTTGACTTTATCCATTAGTTTATTGGCATTCTTAGTGATCATTCATCCGAATGACTGGTTATTATTCTTACTACCAGTTCCAATCGTCACTGTTGTATTCTTTGCACTACCTAATCGAAAATAAAAATCCCAACTGGGATTTTTTTTTTTATGCCTTTATTTTTCGATGTGCGATCGCCATTGGAATCGTATGAAGATCCGTTTTACATATTTTAGTCCAAAAAGGATTTATACCTTTAATTAGTTTAGCCCTGTGAACTTCCATCATCCAGACCTGGTGACTAAATACATGTTTATATTTATGACTTTCTTCAGATATCCTCACGACTATGCTTTGACCAAATAATTCATCTTCAACGGAGTATATACTTTCACTTTGAAATTGAGGATATTCATACATTCCTTTTAAGAGTTCTTCATCTCTTTTTCTTAAGTAATAGTAATCATTATCTTCGATAATTAAAGTGATGAAATTGATATTTTTTTGTTCTTTTAGTTTTGATAGAAGGGGAAGTTGATCTTGTCTATCTTCTGCATAAGCGACACAATGACTGACGAGTGGACATTCTTCACACTTAGGATTTTTCGGCCTACAAAGGGTTGCTCCAAGTTCCATCATAGCTTGTGTGTAGATTTCAGGATGAGCATGTTCGATATATTTTTGATTGATCTGATCTAAATCTTTTTTGTGCTTTTCACTACGCATATCTCTATCATCCCCGAGATAACGTGATAAAACTCTTATAACGTTGCCATCTAATGCACTGTATGGCTTTTGATAGGCAATCGACATAATTGCTCCAGCAGTATACCTCCCTATCCCAGGTAGGGAGATGATATCCTCATATGTATCTGGAAATACACCATCAAATCTTGAAACAATCTCTTGAGTTGCTTTTTGCATGTTTCTAAATCTTCTATAGTACCCAAGACCTTCGACATGTTTCATCAGTTCTTCTTCAGCTACTAAAGCTAAATCTTTAACTGTCGGGAATTCATTAATAAAACGTTCAAAATAGGAAAGTACAGTATCAACTTGTGTTTGTTGAAGCATCACTTCACTTACCCAAATGTGATACGGATTTTTAGTTTCTCTAAAACTTAGTTTTCTATGGTTATTTATATACCATGCTTCAAGCTTATGAATTTCCATTAAATCACCGTTTCGCGTACACCGCAATGCTCAATTATATCATCAAAATGAGTGAAGGCAGACATCACAATACCATGACAAACAACGATGATCTTGTCGTAGTCTGTGTATTTTGAAACAACATTTTTAACTCTATACTGAATTTCTTCGTAAGATTCCCAGGGATACTTTCTATCACTTAAGGGTATACCACGAAACTTCATATACTCATCAAAAGACTCGGGAACATCAAAATCAAACTTGAATGTTACATCAGGCATCCATTCATGTAGATCATTTTCTACAACTAAAGGTATATTTGTAATTCTTGAAATGATGGCTGCTGTTTGTAATGCTCTTGTATAAGGTGAAGAAATGATAAGTTGTGCACCGATAAGAATGGGATCTTTTGCTCTTTTTTCTGCTTGCATAATCCCTCTTTCGGTTAATTTACCTAATTCATAACCCATACCAGGAAATTTTCTTTGACGGACCTCATCATAACGTGGTTCTCCATGTCTGATTAAAATTACTTTTGTATGCATCTATATCACCCTTTCTACCCAATTATAGCATAGTTTTACAGGGCACTTTCATTTCACATAATCACTTATCATGTTATAATTTTTATGTACTAGGAGGTATTTAAAATGGCTATCATAACTGAACGTCGTTCGATTAGAAGATACGACGAAGATATAAAGATTAGCAAAGACGAAATGACAAGAATTTTAAGTGATGCGACACGTGCTCCATCATCGATGAATATGCAGCCGTGGCGCTTTATTATTGTGGAGTCAAAGGAAGCTAAAGAAAAGCTTCGCCCTGTCTTATATGGTAATACTGCTCAATTAGAAACATCATCAGCGATGATCTGTATTTTCACAGACTTACAAAAATATGAATACGCTGAAAAGATATTTAATAAAGCAGTTGAACAAAACCTTATGCCAGCTGAAGTTAGGGATAAACAGCTTAATCATATCAACAATATGGTTCCAACTTTATCCGTAGATAGTATTGAGAAAAGTGGATTAATTGATAGTGGATTAGTATCCATGCAATTGATGCTTGTCGCAAGAGAATATGGTTATGATACATGTCCCATTGGTGGATTTAAACATGATGAGATTGCACATGCTTTATCGCTTGACCCAAAAAGGTATAAACCAGTCATGATTATATCGATTGGTAAAAAACGAGATGAAGGCTACCCTTCGGTTAGATTAGACATCGAAGATGTTGTTACTTGGTTATAAGTTACAAAATCTACCATTATTTCACATAAGAAATGAAATAATGGCTTTTTTTGACTATAATAGACTATAAAGAATATAAAGACAGGAAGGGAGACATTATGTTAACAAAAAAAGAATTACAACTTCTCTTAAATGAAGGTCTTTCAACAGGTGCCGATTTCTCAGAAATCTTTCTTGAAGACTCCAAAAGTGAAGTAATTAGAATCACGAGTGGGGAAGTCACTCAAATTGATCGAAACAACACCTATGGTGCTGGTGTTAGATTAATTTCTGGAGTCGATGAAGTCTATGGTTACACAAATCATGTTTCATATGATGAACTACTAACTTTAATCAGAAATCTTCGTTCTTCTTTTCAAGGGAGTGCTCATCAAGCAAAACCACTTGGAAATGCAAAACCCATCAAACAAAAGGCGTTAAAGCCTATGGGTAGTGTTCCTGTATCTGAAAAAGCATCTAAACTACAACATTTGTCTCGCATCATGAAAGACTATGACAAAAGAATTATTCAATCGATGGTACAATTGATCGAAAGTGAACAAGATGTATTAATCGTCAATTCAGAAGGTATTTATCAAAATGATTTAAGAGTTCATACAAGAGGATTCTTAATGGCTGTTGCACAAGAAAATGGTGTGATGCAACAAGCTTATGAGGGACCAGGTCGTTCCATGGGATTTGAATTATTTGATCAGATTGATTTTGATGAAGTTGCATTAGAAGTTGCTAAAAGTGCGATCACCTTATTATCTGCTGAAGATATGACACCACAAATCATG
>JAEWVV010000078.1 GCA_023458995.1 Bacillota bacterium | reverse complement strand
TCCTAGCTGCCAGGAACCAAATCCTAAACGATTAATATATTGATTTGTCTTTGCATATTCGACTTTTTTCATAAAAACCTCCGTCGTCTAATACTATTTTATCATGAAATATTTATCTGGAGTCGAAAGAAAACTCGATTATGCTACAATCAATATGAGGTGATTCTATGAAATTAGAAATTGTGTCACTAGCGATACCTACGCATAAAGAGGAAAGAAAAATACGGATTTTGTTACCAGAAGACTATGAAAAGTCAAATAAATCATATCGTGTACTCTACATGCATGATGGTCAAAATCTATTTGAAGATGAAACAGCGTTTAACCATCAGTCATGGGAGATTGATGAATGTTTAAAATTAGAGCATATTGATGATCTTATTGTCGTTGGTATTGATAATTCTGATTTTCGTCTTTTTGAATACTCTCCGTGGCCGTGCACAGATCAAGTCAAGAAAATGACAAAGATTACAGTTGGTGGTCTAGGTGAAGTTTATGCATCATGGATTGTTAATCATGTTAAACCTTATATCGACTCCAACTATCGCACAAAACCAGATTTTGATAACACGATGATGGCTGGTTCTTCAATGGGTGCATATATCACGATTTATATCGCTTCTACCTATCCGAACTTATTTAAAACTCTTGGTATATTCTCGCTAGCTTCTTGGTTTAATGAAGATGCTTTATTAAATCACATGCGTATGCAAGAAGTTAATCGTAAGCAGTCTTACTTTATATCTGTTGGTAGACATGAATCAAGTGATCCAAATGATTCTGGTTTCAATGAAATCTATATTAACAATTCCAAAAAAATGAGAGATACTCTACATGAATTAGGTATTAAAGATGTCATGTATCTAGAAACAGATGATGTCCATAATGAACTTGCGTGGCGTATGGTGTTTCATAAGTTTCTAAGATTTTCATATCAAAAAAAGCACGAGTGATTAACCTCGTGCTCTATTTTTATAACCACGCTAAAATCTTTTGAATATAGTAATCCCAAAAAGCCCAATCATGATTTCCTGGTGATTCAAAATAGGTATGTTTGATGTTACGTTGATTTAAGAAAGAAACAAACTTCTTATTATCTTGATAGAGAAAATCCTCTGTACCACATGCAATAAATAAGTCAGGTATTTGGACATCATGTTTGACGTGTAGATCAACTAAATATTTAAGATCATTTGGTGTATTTTGACTGGGGAGTTGTCCAAAAACTGCACTAAACCACGTTTTTCTCGGTTCTTGTGTCGCAAGATTTCTTATGTTATCAAGATCGAGCGCTCCTGAAATGCTTGCAGCTTTACTGTATCGATCTGGATAGGTTAAAGCAATTTTTAATGCACCATATCCACCCATCGATAATCCTGCTACATAATTATCTTCTTTTTTATTTGATACCGGAAGTAGTGAAGTAATTATATCTGGTAATTCCTTAGAGACATATGTAAAGTAGTTTAATCCTGATATGGTATCTGTGTAATAACTGTTATTGATAGCAGGCATGACAATCGCTAATCTGTAATTCCATGCGTATCTTTCAATCGATGTGTAACGTACCCAATCGGTGTGATCTCCTAGATAACCATGAAGGAGATAGAGCACTTTCAGTTTTTCGTCTTTTTTAATATCTTGAGGAAGAATGACATTGACCTGTGTATTAAGTTCTAATGCATTTGATTTGAGGTGAAGCGTTAAAAATGCCATGGGATTTACCCTCCTTATTTCTTCATTATTATAGCATTTAATTTAATAAATAAAAAGAGTCCTAATGCCTGGGGGGGATGTAGACATTAGGACCAATTCACGGGTTTCACCTCATAAAGGTGGGTGAAACAACTGTATTATATATGATAAAAACGTCGATGTCAACTCATATTTTTCATTATTATTATTTGAAAGAAAATTGTAAGATTTTTAAATAAATAATTAAGTTTTTTACACATATTTTGGACTATATTTATTAAATAATACTGTGATATCTACGATTGAACGTATTCACGTCTACGATAACTTGATATGAGTAACTCAAATAATGCAGATAGAATAATGAGAATAATTGTCCATGCAAACACACTTGAGTAATCAATATTTGTCTTAGCCATATAAAGCGCTTGACCAATCGAATTTTTGGTTTGTGCTAAATATTCTGCCATCACTAACACTTTTAGACCTAAACCAAAAGATTGTAAGAAGGATAAAAAAAGATAAGGTTTAATGAGTGGATAGTATAAATATTTAATGGACAATTTAAAATCATGTGCTTCTAAACGATAAACATCGATATAACTTGGATCGATGTTTTTTATGCCTTCTTCTGCGGCTTGATATATAATTGGAAACACCATCAAAAATGTGATGAGATAGGGTGTAATTTGATAACCTAAGACAATCAATAAAATAACAACAATCGATATTACAGGTATCGTTCTTAAGATGGTTACGTAGGGGCTAAGAATCCATGAAACTTTTTTCTTAAGTCCTGCAAGTACGCCTAGTGATATACCTAAAACTGCAGATACAAAAACAGAAATAAGCAAGCGTACGAGGGTGAGTCCCATGATTGCTAAGGAACTACCCTCGCTTGCCAAACCCCCAATTGTCAAAAGGACATCAAGGGGTGAAGGTAAAATAAGTCTATGATCAACCATGTAGAAAAAGATTAACCACAGAAGTATGAGTGATATGAGTGATGAACTTATCCATAACTTCTTCACGTTTGATCACTCCAGTAAATGCTTTCATCTGGCAACTTACCGCCAATAAGCATTGGATTTATGCTAAGAATGACATTTAAATACATATCTAATGATACTTTAGAATCTTTGGGTTCAACCAAATTAAGATGACTGCCCTTGATTGCATTTTTTAATATTTCTATTGAGTCACTAACACCTAATTCTAATCCTCTTGTAAGAAGCAGATCATTTTCGTCATTTAAATCATCAATTGATTTTTTTATATCCTTAATGAGTTTCTCTACAACTTTTGAATCCAATGATGACTTCACAAATAACGATGCTTGAGGATAAGATTGGCCTTCATGTAGTTTCGCATATTCATCTTGTAAATCGATGGATTTAGTTTCAGGAACTAAAGATTTAATTTTGGATAAACTTGGTTCAGCAACCATCACAATCTTCGATGAATCAAAGATATAGGTTGATGTTGCAAGTGAAACTGAATCGACATAATCAATGGTGACATCTAAATCAAGTTCAGCTATCAAATGTTTAATGATGATATCTGATGTCTGATTTTGACCAAAAACTACAATGCTTTTATCTTGTAGTTCAGTCATTTTCCCTTCAGTAAATGATGTTGATACTAAATGATAATTACCAAAGACAACAAGAGCTGCAAGCTTATAATCTTGTTTAGACGCATAAAGTTTAACACCTAAATTAGTCGGTGCAATTATGGCATCATGCGAGTTTGAACCAAAAGCTGCAACTAAAGGATCTGCACCATTTACAACATCGATTTCATAATCATCTTGATCTAAACCCAAAACGGTCATCAAAGGACTGCCTTGAGGTGCCATAAGAGTTATTTTATTTTTGGGTGTACATGATACAAGCACGCAAAGAATCAAGATAATTAATAATTTTTTCATTTTTATCCTCTTTTAAACGTTATAGAGTGATCTCTTTTGATAATGGGTATGAAGTAGTTTATGAGATAGATGTGAATTTGGTTTTTCCAAGAACTTCGCATAAAGTTCTTTGACAAATGGGTTTTCATGAGATTTTCTTAAAGGTGAATCTTTATCGATTTGATAAAGAACTTCAGCACGAAGTGATCTAATATCCGTTTTTTCAGCAATTTTCGCTGGAACAATCGGTTGTCCACCACCATTAATACAACCACCTGTACATCCCATCACTTCGATGAAATGATACTTTTTATCTGAGTGTTTCATTTCTTCTAAGAACTTACCAATCGCATATCCACCATGAACAACCGCAACTCTAACGGGTGTACCAGCAACCATGTAAGTTGCTTCTTTTATGTCTTGTGTTCCTCTTAATTCTTTGAAATCAATGGGTGTTGGATGTTCTTCAAGAATTTCAGATACTGTACGAAGTGCTGCTTCCATCACACCACCGGTTGCACCAAAGATTGTTCCAGCACCTGTATAGGACGCTAACATACCAAAAGGTTTCATCGGTTCAAGATTTCTAAAATCAATTTTGCGACGTTTGATTAATCGTGCAAGTTCACGTGTGGTTAACACGATATCAACATCTTGATAACCATCTCTACCCATATCTGGACGTCTTGCTTCTTCCTTTTTAGCGATACATGGCATGATGGATAAAGATACGATATTTTTAGGGTCGTAATTTAGTTCTTTCGCATAATAGGTTTTAATTAATGCTCCTGCCATTTGTTGTGGTGATTTACATGTTGAAACATTCGGAATAAGTTCAGGATAATAGAGTTCAAGATAGTTGACCCAACCTGGTGAACATGATGTAAACATTGGGAATGGTCCACCATTTTGCAAGCGATTTATGAATTCAGTACCTTCTTCTAAAATGGTTAAGTCTGCTGTAAAGTTTGTATCCATGATTTCATCAATACCGAGTTCTCTCAAAGCAGCAAACATTTGTCCTTCTACATTTGTACCGATTGGATAACCAAATTCTTCACCAAGTGCAGCACGAATCGATGGTGCTACTTGAGCAATAACTTTCTTTTTAGGATCTCTAAGTGCCATCTCTAATGCACGAATATCATCTTTTTCACTGAGTGCACCCGTTGGACATGCTTGAATACATTTACCACAGTAAATACATCCTGCATCTTCCATCTGATGGAATAAAGCTGGACCAACATAGGTTTCAGATCCTCTTTGGTTATAGTTCAAAATACCTAAGCCTGTGAAATGTTCACATGCTGATACGCATCTTCCACATAAAACGCATTTTGATGAGTCAAGTGTTATCACACCACTTGAATCCGTATAATAGCGCATGGCTTGATTCGTTCCATAAAGGTAGGTAAGTTCGTTTTCAATTGAGAATTCACGAAGTAAATCTAAGAATTCACAATTGTTTTCTCTTGAACAAGTGAAACATTCAAAATGATGTTTGTGAGCTAATAGTTCTAGGTTCATCGTTACTGCTTCATAAACATCAAGATCGTTTGTGACGATATTCATACCCTCTTCAACAAGTGTACGACATGCAGGTTTTAAATTCTTTTGACCATTGACTTTAACTGAGCAAACACGACAGTTTCCTTCTTCATGAATACCCTCGAAGTAGCATAAACGGGGAATATTGATTTGATTTTCCTCAGCTGCTTTTAAGATGGTTTGATTTGATTTTGCGGTAATCTCTTTACCATTAATAACGAGATGAATATCTTTAATCATAATCTGTTCTCCTCATGAATAGCAACACTTGAGATAGCTCCAACTGGACATGCTTTCTTACATGCACCACAGCGAACACATAAATCTAAATCGATTTCATGTTTCTGTTTTGGCCATCCTTTAATTGCGTTTG
>JAEWVV010000077.1 GCA_023458995.1 Bacillota bacterium | reverse complement strand
GTTGAGAAGATTGTCTTGATAAATTCAACGACTCATCGTGGTTATCCAGTCTTTAAAAAAGATGAAAATAACAAGATGCTCGTTGGTCAAGTTTATGAATCCCCAGAAGAATTAGGTAAGGATCCTGTTCAAGTTATTCCATTATTAGAAGCACAGAAGAATAAGAACTTTGCTGTAATGAGTTGGGTGTTTGATCAAACGATTTATACAGCTGGTAAACCTACTCCTGAACAAAATCAATTATGGATTAATGAAGCATTGAAACAAAGAAACCTAATTGATGCGGATTGGGCATTGGCTAATTTAAATATGTCGAGTCAACATAATTTCTATAATGCGGGAACAAATAATATTCAAAACGTGAAATGTCCGATTCTCCATACTTGGGGAAAGAAAGATATTATTGTTCCTGAGTATATGGTCTTAGAAAACTTTAAAGCATTAGAGAAGTATTCGAAACTTGTTGTTTATGATAATTGTGGTCATTCGCCTTTGGTTGATGTACCTGATCAATTAGCGAAGGATATCTTAGATTTCATTAACTAATAACTTTTATGTAGAAGAGGGCGAAAGCCCTTTTTTGTTTGCCTATAAATCGGTAAATCACTATCAATCGAAAATATAACATAAAAATGTATGTTTAGTATATGTAAACATTTTGAGAAAAACACAAATTAAGAAAACCGATTTTTATAAGATGCAAGAAGACGATATGAGAAGTCATCATCCAGGAGAAAGTATAGGTATGATTATGGACAGTATGTTTGATATCAAAACGATTAATGATGAGATAGTATTAGAAGAACGAGCGAACATTGTGATTGGTAAGATGTGATAAAACGTTATAAGCTAATTCATCAAACCGATATTTACTATTGTTCACATCGGAATTACGCATGAAATAAAATAAGACTATAAAGTGGATTTTATAACATATGTACGCACGTGAGCGCGTGTGCGCATACATAATAAATCACATGTACACGCCTGCACACGCGCGTGTATACATACTCACATGGGTTTATGAAGATATAGCAAATAAGGAGAAATATCAAATTGGGAGATAAACACGATCGATAGACATATAGATTATTTCACAGTTTAAACGAAAAGATTTACATCGTCAATCATCTTATCAAGATGAGACAAGAACTTAATATACATAAGTGTATAAACAATCAGGACGCGTTTTAAGCAATCGAACTAAGGATAGAAAGACAAATGATCAACTCGATGATTCTGACACATGTACAGGTAAATAGAAGAAGAACAAACCGACGAATGATGGCATTTTAGTAAATCATCATAGTATGGCCAAAACGCGATTTAAGCGATTGAAGGCTCTAGACAGAGGAACATCCGTGAAAGTAGTTCTCACATGCTGAAAATCTACTCTCGCATATCATTAATATATTCATAATCCTTTTGTGCGTATATTAAAACACGAAAGAAGACATATTTCATGTATTTAAATATAGTAATACCTATATTAATACAATCATTAATATCATTTAAATTCGTTTTTCTATTTTACATATGTTCGTATAATATATATTATGTTAACCATTATTTGTGAGCCTTACTGTGCGGACATCTCGGTTTGTGTTAATAAGTTGGTTTTTAACTTTCTCTGCTATTTCGCCTTCTACACTGAGTATGGCCTGTGAACTATCGAAAATTGACTATTGCTAAACTTATATTTTCCAATATGCAAAAATAAGCTGTTATGGTACAATAAAAATGGTGATCATATGAATAAAAAGACGATTCTTATTATATTTACAGGCGGCACAATTTCGATGGCAAAACATAAAGAAACGAGTAAAGCAATCATTAGTGATAATCACTCTGAACTGCTTCAAAGCATCGGTTCTGAACTGAAAAACATTGACTTATTGTCATATCAGTTTTCTTTAAAGCCATCCCCAGCAATAACCCCAAATGACATGTTGGAACTTGCTAAACTTACAAGTTCATACCTAAATGATCCTAAGATCGATGGTATTGTCATTACTCATGGTACTGACACACTTGAGGAAACTGCGTACTTTTTAGACCTCTATTTAGAGACTTCTAAACCTGTTGTTTTCACTGGTTCTATGCGCAATTTCTCAGAGCTTGGATTTGATGGATTAAGTAATCTGGTAAGTTCGATTCTCGTTGCTGCGCATCCTGAATCTAAGCAAATGGGTGTATTAGTGGTTATGAATGATGAGATCAATGCTGCTGCTGAGGTAACTAAAACACATACTTTATCACTTGATACATTCAAGTCATTGGAGTTTGGTCCTATTGGTATTGTCGAACAAGATAACGTATTATACTATAGACAGACTCATTATCCTCATCTTCACATTGCTCCAAATGATATCCAAAATCATGTTGAAATCATTAAAGCTTATTCAGGCTCAAGTTCAGTATTACTAAACATACTGATTGACCATGGTTTAAAAGGTCTCGTCTTAGAAGCACTTGGAAGAGGTAATGTTCCTCCACAAATGCTTGAAGGAATTAAGCGAGCAATCGATTTAAACATCCCTGTCTTAATCACATCACGTTGTCCTAAAGGTCGAGTACTTGACAGCTATGGATACGAAGGTGGTGGACATCACTTAAAGCAATTAGGTGTTATCTTCTCAGAGAATCTATCAAGTCAAAAAGCTAGAATTCGTTTAATGTTAACTCTTGGTCAAACTTCTTCAGTCGATGAGATAAAAAAATACTTCTAGGTGATTTTATGATAAATTTGACACGACGTATAAGAGATCGAGAATCGTTTACTAAGGGATTTGCCTATCTCGTTTTGTTTTGGGGAATGCTCGGTGTATTACTTCAATCTGCGCGATCGCTATTTGGTGAGAACCCACTTGAACTCTTTTTATTAACACATTTTTACTTCACAACACAGAGTAATATTCTCATTGTGATTGTTTCTCTCCTCTATCTTTTTAAACAAAAAAGAGGTCCACTTTTCACCTCTTTATCGTTTATAACACTTATCAATATCTTTGTTACTGGAGTCGTTTTTCACACACTTTTAGTACCTTATATGGAAAGTGTAACCTTCTTAAATCATGTCCTCCACACCATCAATCCTATCCTCTATATCATCTTTTATTTCTTCATAATCAAAGAAAATTTACCTGCTAAGAAGTTCTATTTATCATTGATTTATCCGATCGTTTACATGTTACTTGTCTACATCATTATAGAACCTATTTTTGGAAATATGATGGAAGTAAATCTCGAATCATTTCCGAGTGCACGCTATGTTTATCCCTTCTTGGATCCAGGTAATTATGAACGAGGAGTAAGGGGTTTATTGATGTTTAACTTAGGTATTTTAGCACCTCTAATCTCACTTATCTCATTTGGTTTTTGTTACTTAAAATCTCGCTTTGAGAAAGAAGTAACACTCAATTTAGAACATTAAAAAAGAGACTTTATTTAGTCTCTTTTTCTTTCTTTTCAGTTACTTCTTCATTCTTTTCTTCTTCAGTATCATCTGATTCTACTTCATCTACAAGATCATTTTCTTTCAATTCGATAGGTTCTTTAACCTTGATCTTTTCTTCAGATTCTTTCTTATGTAGTTCAGCTAATTCTTGTTCTTTTTGTTTTAATTCACTTTCATGAAGTGCAGCTTCAGCTTCTGCAAGTCGCTTTTCTTCTTCAGCTTTTATGAGTTGTTCTTCTTGTTTTCTAGCTTCTTCCTTACGTTTTAAAGCAGCCATTCGTGCTTCAATATTGGCTTGTTTCTTTTCTTCAAAGAGTCTCTTTTCAAGTTCTGCACGTTCTTCTTCACGCTTTTCTTCTTCAGCTAATTTGCGCATCATTGCTTGGTGTTCCATCTCTTTTTTCTTTAACACAAGTCGTTCTTGACGAAGTCTCAATTTGTGGTTTAAACCCTTTCGAATCGATCTAAACAACTTCGTAAAAGGACTGAAAATGAACTGAATAACAAGGACAACTCGTTCAGAAAAACGATACTGACCGGTTTCAAAACGATTCTTTTTAGCCTCAATTCGAGCAGCCTTGAGTTCAGCTTTTATCAGTTTTTTAAACATTCTCATACTGTTTTTAGCCTTAACAAAACTACGTCTTCCAAGTGAATCTTCGACATACACTTTAATCTTCTTAACCTTCATTGAATCACCAATAATATATCTTCTAAGATCATCTATAACCTTGGTGAGTTTAAAGGAATCACGTGCTAATACGATGGTATTTTCTTCTTTTAAAGGCAGAAGTTTCTTCATATAAACAAGACCGATTGATGCTGCTTCAACATTGACATAGCTCGTATTTGCTACCATAATATCGACGACATCAATACCATCTCTTTTAACTAAATCCTCAGTTAAAACGAGTGCGCGTCGACCAATTAAGTTCAATGTTCTTTGTGCTTTAATAGCGATTAAAATCGCAATGATTAGAATTAAAGCAAGGAACCCAAAGATAATAATATACTCCAATTCCAAATTCTTTAGCCAATCAACCATCTTATTTACCTCCTAAATATGGCAAAAATGAAGTTCCATTCTTTGGCTTTTCGGTATTGAAAATATCGGTAATTGTATATCCAATATCAGCAAAAGTTTTGAGTAATGGTAGCTTTTTCCCTTCTTTAAATTGGGGTGAAAACACGAGCATAGGAACGTATTCCCTTGTATGATCAGTTCCATGATGAATGGGATCATTACCGTGGTCAGCTGTTAGAATAAGCAAGTCATCATCCTTTAATTCTTTCATGAGTAATGGTAGTTGATTATCGAATGCCTCAATTGCTTTCCCATATCCAATCGGGTCTCTACGATGACCATATAAAGCATCGAAATCAACGAGATTTAAGAAACATAGTCCATGAAAATCTTCTTTTGCCATCTGTGTAATTTGGCCCATTCCATCATCATTACTCTTTGTTTTGCTATAACGATTAATACCATAACCATCAAAAATATCATTGATCTTACCTAGTGCAATGACATCTAAACCCGCTTCTGATAAGAAGTTTAGTGCTGTTTTTTCGTGTGGTCTGAGTGCATAATCGTGACGATTTGGTGTTCGTTTGAATGAATTTTTATCCTTGCCTAAGAATGGACGAGCGATCACACGACCTACTTTCCATTCAGGTTTCATTGTAATCTCACGTGCAATTTCACAGATTCTATATTGCTCTTCAATTGGAAT
>JAEWVV010000076.1 GCA_023458995.1 Bacillota bacterium | reverse complement strand
AAAGAAAAAGTATCCGCATGTGATTAGAGGACAAATCTCAGAATCATTTAAAGATGATCCTAAAATGAGTAAATCCCTTAAATTTCTCATGAAAAAACTTGTTTTCAACGTTTTTACGAAACCTGATTTTATCTCCTATGGCATTAAAGACTTACCCAATAAAAAGCTTGATCGATTAAAGAGAAAAGGCACAACTATTATCAGTTATGCCGCTAGAAATCAAAATGAATTCGATTTTGTTAAATCCCATTACCACAATGTTGTCTTTGAATATTTTGAACCAAAAATAACGGGTGAATAAAATTCACGCATTTTTTTTAATCCATGTCAACGTCAAAACTTTCTAATACTGACTTCTTCTCAGGAGCTGCATCACCATGTTTTGTAAAGAACATCGTAATAAATGCTAAAGCAACGAATAGAGTTGCATAAGGGAAAAGTGCTTTTGGATGAATTAAATCCATGAAGAATCCTGATAGAATCGGTGTTAGAATTTGTGCAGCCATTGAGAATGCATAATAGTAACCTGTGTATTTACCAACGTTTGAACCTTTTGCAAGTTCAACAACCATTGGATAAGAGTTGACGTTAATTGTAGCCCAACCAATACCTGTAAGACCAAACACAATAAACATAACCCAACCTGTATCTTTACTTAAGAAGAAGACGCTACCAAAGCAAAGTGTTAAGAGAACAATACCTGCTAAAATGGTTTTTCTTCTACCAAACTTCGTTGATACAATACCGATTGGAACAAAAGCTAATATTGCTGTGATGTTTGCGATTAAGAGTGGTAATGTAAATGATGATAATTGAAGAATTTTAGGTGCATAGTCTGAAACTTTAGTCATAACAGCGTTATAACCCATAAACCATAGGAATACTGAACCTAAAATAAGGTATAAGGATATACGTTTATCTTTGGGAAGGTCATGCATATCATGAACTTCTCCTTCTTGTTCAATCAGACCAAACTTAACATCATCAGCTTCTTTTTCAGCAACAAGTTTAGGTTCTTTAACCTTCCACAAGAAGATGACTAAAACGACGATCATGATTAGACCAACGCTGATGAATGCAAGTGAATAGTCGACATAGGATTTGCCACCGAGTCCAAAGACGGTAAGTAAGAGAAGTGATACAACACCCGCTGCAGCTCCCATAAGGTTAATAATCGCATTCGCTTTTGATCTAAGAGGCTTCATCGTGACATCAGGCATAAGCGATACTGCTGGTGATCTAAAGACTGACATTGCAACAAGTGCAACAAGTAATATCGCAACAAAGACAATTAAATTTGTTGGATTATCAACTGTGATTTCCCAAGCGAGTTCACTCAAATATCTGTGATAGTATCCATCTAAATAAGAAAGTTCGATGGCATCTAAATCATCAAGACCGTTTTCTGCAAGTATTTCAGTCATGGGTTCAAAAACTGACTTCGTATAACGATCATAACTTGCTTGTGTTATCCGACCACTTGCTCTTTGAGCGAGTCTATCAGCTTGCATTTCAACAAGTAATGCTGTCCAGTAAAGTGGTTTTTCACGGTACTCATCATTCGTTTCTGTAATCCGTTCATATTTTTCAATAATTGCAGTTTCTTGGATGCGGGCTGTTTGTATGTTATCAACAAACGATAAGCCAATAAATGCAAATGCTGCAACAACTGTACCAACAATCACATAAGGAGTTCTTCTACCTAGTTTATGGTTGGTCTTATCAGATATTGCACCAAACAAAGGTAACATAAAGAGTGCGAGAACGTTATCAAGTGCCATGACGACACCAGACCATGTTTGATTGAGTCCAAACTTATCAATCAATATTTTAGCAACGATGTTATCATAGGTTTGCCAAAAGATTGAGATAATGAAAAACGCTAGTCCAACATAAAATACTTTTTTGTAGTCAAGTTTCATAAGTTCACCTTATTCATAATTTTTTGTATAACACAGTAGTTATTATAACATGTTATTGAAGCGTTTTCACCCTTAAGTTACTCAAAATAAAAGAAAAAGGACATCGACTAAGATGTCCTTCGTTTTGTTATTCGATTGATTCGTAACCTATACAAAGCGCTTTTTGATTAATGGGTAACATTGAAAGCTTTTTAGCTCCTAGGAAATGTTTAAGTGATTCGAGAATCACTTCTTCTTTGAAGATGTCTACTTTTTTCAAATAAGCACCAAGCATAACCATATTAGCTACTTGTGGTTTTTCTAAGGATTGAGCAAGTTCAGTCATGGGAACACCATAAATGTTTGTATCTGGTATTTCGATTTCTCTTTTAATGAGTGATGCGTTATAAAAGAGATTACCCTTTTCCTTTGTCTTAGAAATAAACTTCACTAGTGATGGTTCATTAAAAACTAATAAGTCATCTGATTTTTGAAAGATTGGTGAATGAATGGGTTTATCACTAATGATCACTGAACAGTTAGCAGTTCCTCCACGTGTTTCTGGACCATAGGTTGGTACCCATAGACTGTATAACCCTTGAAGATTTGCTGCATATGCAATTAGTTGTCCAGTAAGCATAACCCCTTGACCACCAAATCCTGCAATACGAATTGTTCTAATCATGATTTTCCACATCCTTATACACACCAAGTGGATAAACTGGAATCATATGTTCTTTTGCCCAGTCGAGTGCTTCTCTTGGTTTCATGCCCCAGTTAACTGGACATGTTGAGATGACTTCAATCAATGTAAAACCTTTTTTCTCTAATTGGTAAGTAAAAGCTTTTTTAATCGCTTTTTTCGCTTTACGAATATTAGGAATATCATGAAGTGATACACGTTCAACATAGGCTGCACCTTCAATTTGTGCAAATATCTCAGAGATATGAAGTGGTGAACCATGCATTTCTTTATTTCTTCCTTGTTGAGATGTTGTAGATACTTGACCTAAAAGTGTAGTTGGTGCCATTTGTCCACCAGTCATACCATAAGTCGCATTATTTGCAACAATTGCAGTTATGTTTTCCCCACGGTTTGCTGCATGAATACCTTCAGCAATACCGATTGAACCGAAGTCACCATCACCTTGATAAGTGAAGACAACACGGTCTGGTAAAACACGTTTAATACCTGTAGCTACCGCACACGCACGACCGTGTGGTGTTTGTTGGTAATCAGTATTGATATAGTCGTAACTAAATACAGAACATCCAACGGATGCAATACCAACCGTTTTTCCTAAAATACCAAGTTCTTCAAGTACTTCAGCAACCAATTTGTGGAGTATACCATGGGTACATCCTGGGCAATAATGGGTATGTGCTTTAGTTAAACCTTGTGAGCGTTCATATTTAATCATGATTCCACCACCTTATCTTCAAAATTGAGAATGGCATCAACAATTTCTTCAGGATCAGGAACCATACCGCCAGCACGTCCATAAAAACCAACTTTAAATCTTCCTTTATTGCTGATGAGTACATCATCAAGCATTTGACCCATACTCATTTCAGTGACTAATATACCTTTACATGTCTTAGGAATAAGGTCAAAAGCTTTCTTTGGATATGGCCATAATGAAATTGGACGAATTAAACCAATCTTGATACCTTTTTCAGCGAGTGTTTCAATTGCGGATCTTACGATACGTGCAACTGTTCCATAAGCTACGATGACATAGTCTGCATCTTCAAGATTAGATACTTCGACTCTTACTTCATTTTTAATGACTTCTTTGTATTTAGCTTGAAGCGCATGATTATGCTTTTCAAGGTAGACAGGATCAAGACCTAATGAGTTAATAATGTTTCTTCCGTCATGGAAATCTGTTCCTGTTGTAGCATATGTTTTTGGCTTAATATCGCGCTTTTTGATGGGTTTATCCATATCGACGGTTTCCATCATTTGACCGATTAATCCATCGGCTAAAAGCATGACTGGGTTACGGTAAATATCAGCGATATCAAATGCTTCTTTCATTAAGTCGACGATTTCTTGAATGGATTCTGGAGCAAAAACAATCACATGATAATCACCATTTCCACCACCACGCGTTGCTTGATAATAGTCACCTTGTGAAGGTTGAATACCACCTAAACCGGGGCCTGCACGCATGACAGATACAAGCACACATGGAAGCTCAGCACCTGCTAAATAACTAATACCTTCTTGTTTTAAAGCGATACCTACAGATGATGAGGATGTCATCACACGTGCACCAGCACCTGCAGCACCATATACCATGTTGATGGCTGCAACTTCTGATTCTGCTTGGACGAATACTTTACCTTTTTCGGTTAAGTACTTGGATAAATATTCTGGAATTTCATTTTGTGGGGTAATTGGGTAACCGAAGAATGCATCACAACCTGCAGCAACTGCAGCAAGCGCGATTGCTTCATTACCTTTCATTAGTACCTTACTCATGATTCTAAAACCTCCACCTTAATCACTGAATCTGGACAGACGATCGCGCATTGTGCGCATGCGATGCACTTATCCATATCACTTACAGAAATTAAATTATATCCATTAGCGTTGATTCGTTCTTTATCCAAGGATAAGATTTCGACTGGACAAAACGTGACACAAAGTTCGCAACCTTTACACGATTCGTTGTCGAATGTTAATCTTCCTTTTCTCACATTTCCACTCCCTATCGTTTGATGTAATTGCCTTGTACGTTGTTAATCGTTTCAATACGTTTCTTAGCGAATACTTTTGCTGCAAGTTGTGTATGAATGTTTTCGTTTTCTGCAATCTTAAAGATTTCTAATAAACGATCATAAATCTTTTCGATATCACGTGTTGCACGTCCAACATTATAATCTTTTAATTCATGAGCAACGTTGATTAAACCGCCAGCGTTAATAACAAAGTCTGGTGCGTATAAGATATTTCTATCTTTAATCATATTGCCATGGATGTCTTCATCAAGTAAAACGTTATTTGCTGTACCAGCAATAACTTTAGCCTTGATTTGAGGAATCGTATCATCGTTTAAAGTTCCACCTAATGCACAGGGAACTAATACATCAACGGGTAAACTGAAATAATTTTTTGGTTCAACAAATTCAACTTCAGGATGTTCTTTCTTCATACGTTCAATATGTTTTGGATTAATTTCAGAGAAATAGATCTTTTTAGCTTTTGATTCAATGAGCTTCTTGATTAAGTAGTAACCAGTTTGTCCTGCTCCTTGAACTGCAAATGTATATTTAGTAAAATCTTGATCGCCAAATTTATATTGTAATGATGCTCTAATACCATGGAATGCACCAAGTGCAGTCATGGGTGATGGATTACCGGACTTACCTTCAAGTCCAACGACATAGTCAGTTTCCATGGATACGAAATCCATATCTTTAGTACTGGTATTTACGTCTTCTGCAGTGATGTATCTTCCGTTTAAACTTTGAACGTAACGGCCTAATGCTCTGAAGTAACCTTCAGATTTAACTTTTTCCGGATCACCGATTAAAACGGTTTTCCCACCACCAAGATTTAGGCCTGCAGCTGCAGCTTTGTAGGTCATACCTCTTGCGAGTCTTAAAGCGTCAACAACCGCTTCTTCCTCAGTCGCATAATTCCACAGTCTAGTACCACCAAGGGCTGGTCCTAATGTGGTGTTGTGAATGCAGGTAATTCCTTTTAATCCTGTCGTCTTATCATAAAAATAGACGACTTGTTCGTACTGGTGTTTTTCCATATACTCAAAATGCTTAAAATCGCTCATGTTATTCTCCCTTCGATTTTTAAAAGCGCTTACATCAATGATTATAACATAGCATATATGATTTATCATATATTTTTTTGGAAAAATAAAAATTTCACATAAATCATTTATTTACATGAAAACAGGCATGAAAACATATCAAATTTAGAATAAATAAAAAAAGAAAAACCCTCATAGGAATGAAGGCTTAATCTGTTAGTCTAGATACGCATTTAAAGATTTTTGTATATTTTTAATGAGCATTCCAACATGAAGTCCATCAACAAACGCATGATGTACAGATACTGAAAATGGCATGATGATACGCCCCATTTGTTCTTCATATTTTCCCCAAGTCATACGGGGGATTGCATCTTTAGAATCAAGATTCGTTGCTTGGGTAACGCTTTGATAAAATGCCCAAGGAAATGTTGTAATATAGACGAGATCTTGTCTAGCTTCTTAATGATAATCAATA
>JAEWVV010000075.1 GCA_023458995.1 Bacillota bacterium | reverse complement strand
GTGCATCCACATTTGGATTAATCTTACGTAATCCTTCAATCATCTCTTTGATTTCTCTTCGCTTAGATGAAGTCTTTTCAGCAACTACTGTGCAACCACAATTCATTGCTTGAATACCACTTCTTTTTGTCCATCTGATAATGTCTTTTTCTTTAATAAACATCATCGGACGAATCAGTTCGATATCTTCAAAGTTTTCTGCTTTAATTTTGGGTACCATCGTTTTAAACGTTCCATTATAAAAAACGTTTAAAAGTGTTGTTTCAATCACATCATCAAAATGATGTCCTAATGCAAGTTTGTTACAACCAAGTTCCTTAGCTGCGTTATATAAAAATCCTCTACGCATTCTTGCACACATGTAACATGGATTTTCGCTTGCTATTTTTTGAACAACATGGAAAACATCAGAATCTCTAATGTTTAAAGGTATGTTTAAATACGCACAGTTTGTTGTAAGAAGGTCTCTGTTGACATCATGAAATCCAGGGTCCATCGAAAGAAAAACGAGTTCAAACGGGATTTTATTGTGTTTCTTGAGCTCTTGAAAAAGCTTTGCCATTAAAAGACTATCTTTGCCTCCAGAGATCCCAATCGCAATCTTATCGCCTGGTTCTACAAGTTCATATTCATTGATTGCTTGTACAAAGGGGCGAAAAATATCTTTACGATAAGTCTTTGTTAAACTCTTTTCAATCTCATCTAAAGGTAATTTTGGCGTTTCTACTAAAATTGTTTCACATGCATTTGACATACTATTTTCCAGCTAAATACGCACTAACAACGTCTTCAGTATCTTTCACGAATTGATCGAGTTGATCCCATGATTCTAGTTTACAGCCCGCAGCTTTCGCGTGGCCACCACCATTATATTTATTCGCGAGTTTATCGATTGTTGGACCATTTGAACGAAGGCGAATTCTAATTTCATTTGGATATTCCATAAATAATGCCCACACAGGGTATCCTTCGATACCACCGATAAGACCAACGTTTGATGCTGCTTGTTCATCTGTAACATTATACTTTTCAATAACATCACGTGTCATCTTGATATAGACAAATCCTTTGGTCGTTACAAAGTTAGAATATACATAACCCTTTAAAGCAATCATTTCTAAGGATTCTTGTGATAAGTTTTGGTCGATATATTCAACATCAACACCCTTTTCAAGAAGCAGACCTGCGAGTTGATGTGTTAATTTAGATACTCCGCGGAAGCGGAAACGACCGGTATCGGTGACGATACCTGTATAAAGTGCAATCGCACCTTCTTCTGTAAGCTGAAGTTCATTTTTAAACTTGTAGTAGAAATAGGTAATCATTTGTGCACACGATGGGAATGTTGTATCTACCCATCTTAAAGTTCCATAGTTATCCACAGGAATATGATGATCAATTTTAATGATTTCTTTTCCAAGTGTATATCTTGAGTCCGATATTCTATCTTTAACTGCTGTATCAACGACGATGGATAATGCACCTTGGTAAACATCATCTGTAATCGTATCTACTTTCCCAACGAAATCGACAAAATCACTTTTTTCACCAACAACGTAGACTTTCTTATCTGGAAATGATGATTTAATTATATTTTTTAAACCGAACTGCGCGCCATAACAGTCCCCATCAGGACGCTTATGACCGTGGATGATAATCGTATTGTATTGTTTGATTTTATTTAATATTCTTTGCATATTCTTTTGCCCTTTCATCGAGATCTTTTAAGATCATTTCAACTTCATTCCAGTCTTTTAGACTAGCTCCGCACGCTTGGTTGTGTCCACCACCGCCATATTTTTTAGCAATATCGACAATCGTGATTCCGCGTGCTCTAAATTCACCAACAATTAAGTTATTTTCAACATCTTCCGTGAAATTGGCCCAAATAGGAACTTCTTTAATGCCGGCCATCTGATTGACCATGCCTCTAGATATTGCTTGAAACTCAAGACCACTCTTTTGAATGAGTTCAGCATCATTTTTGCGATAGGCTACACCATTTTCAGTGATATCAAATGTTGAAAACAAGTTTTTAGTGAGTCTTTTTTGAAGTGTTTCGGTGTAGATGTAATCATAGAAGTCTTGTACAGAAGGCTCAAACTTCGTAATAAATGATGCAAGTTCAAATGTTTTAGTTGCATTATTTAAGTATAAGAAGCGTCCAGTATCAGTCACCATACCTCCATAGAGGTAGGTTGCTGATTCTTTGGTTACTTTTAAGTTCATTTCTTTGATGAGATCAATAATCATCTCAGAAGCTGATGCAAATGATGGATCTCTATAAAATAGCGTTACATTTTCAATATCTGTATCATTTTGATGATGATCAATAATAATGAGATCAGTTGCTAGTTTATATCTGTCATCACTGACGAGTCTTGATACGGAGACATCGGTGATAATTGCTAAAGCATTGATGTAATAAGCATCTGGAATGGTATCCATTTTGGCGAGATAGACCATGTCGTTGGAATCACCAACGACGTAAACCCTTTTGTCAGGATAATTTTCTTTTATTGTGAGATATAAACCGTATTGTGATCCAATCGCATCCATATCGGGACGTGAGTGACGATGGATAATGATTTGATCATAAGATTCTATCATGTGGAGTATGTTCTTCTTGATATTCATAGTGACCTTAAACCTTTCTAATGTATTATGACAGTATATCATATTTGATGAAAAAAAGCGATTTTTTACCAAAGCAATTGTACCTATATCACAAAAAACACCAGGTTTCCCCTGATGTTTTTATTTGATATTGTTTATGCCCAAGGAATTGGTAAATGTGGTTGCCATTGTGGAGATGTTGTTGTGTTCGTGCTGGTTTGATAATTCCAATCAGGCGATTTTTCTCCATCTGCTTTAATCGGATAACCTTTTGTTGCCCATCCATTCTGTTTAGCTCTATTTTCCGCAAATCTTAAAAATGTTAAATAAGGAACATCTTTATAATGCATCGCTAAATCATGAGCCTCATATTTCATACCAACATCTTCTGATAACCCTTCAGATACAATTAAGAATTGAGATAGATGCCCATTAATCCAAACAAGTGCTAAACTTCTTCCATAACCTTCGGTTAATGAATAGCCCTTCATTGATTGAATATATATTTCTTTTGATGATGGGTCATTCAATAAATACTCTTTGTTATACTTACTTGCTACATACCCCCACGCTTCTGCACGCATCGTGCCATCCACTTCAGGTGTATTTAAATAAAAGTAACGTACAGAGCCTCCAACAAAATCACCTACAGCATTAAAATGAGCAGTATCACCATCAGAAATTCTTTGTACAGTGGTTTTTAATGCTCCTCCACCACCGAATGTAGAATTATTGGGGTCAACGTAGGGCATAGATTTATAACGGTCTTCTAGTTTGGGACCTTCATATAGTTGTTCAAGTGTTTTGATAGCATGTGTATCATTTTTTAAGTAATTAAAACGATCTGGTAGATAATAGATGAAGGAAAACAAATCGAATGTTTTTGATCCTTTATAGTCTTCTTTATTTCCCAAACGAATTAATGTAAGATCCTTCGCGAACTCAACATCAGATTCTGGAATACCAATATAATCAATAATCACATCTTTATAAACGAGAGCTATTGCATCATTACCGTTATAAGGTAGTGATCCTTCCTCATAGGAAAAATCTCTTAATTGAAGCAGATCTTCATCATTTGCGTTCTTACTTGCTACAGCAAAATAATCATTCGCTTTAATTTGACCTTCAAGCATAATCGTGGTGCTCACTTCTTTAGAACCATTTGAGTAAAAATCAAGTGCATAATCTTTTAAATCAATTAACTCGTTGGATGTATTATAGAGTTCAATAGCGTTATTTGCTTGTACGGTTGCATCAAAAACTTTAGAAATCACCAACGGTGATGTTACTTCCTTTTTACACGCAAAAACACTGATTGAAAATAATAGTAATCCAATAAATAATAATACTTTTTTCATTCAATTCACCTCGTTATTATTCTAACATGTATCAATAAATATCATAGGTTATATGATATGAATTTCCTTCATTTAATGTGTGTTTCTTTCTTTGCTTTAATATATAATTTAACCAATTTGTGAAAAAAGAGAAAATAGGTTAGTGGTAAAACGATGAGTAATTCAATACCAATATACTTGATAAAGACGCTGTTATAAGTAGAAAAACTTGCTATAAGTTCTTCTGGATAGTAAATTTCAGGCTTAGATTTAATATTAGTCAATCCATATTGACTAATTAAATCTAGATTTTCCTCTGTTAATAGATTGATATCACGATGATAATATCCATCAAAGATATCTGTATAGGCTAAGTCGACTAGATTTGAGTTAGTTAACTCAACTAATGTTTGATCAAAATTAGTATCTAATTCATAACTAAATGAAATTCTTTTTAAAATAGCTAGTCCAGATGGTGTTTCTAATAGATCATGATTAATGATCATAAGTCTACCTGTATTATCATAGAGTGTTGTCATAGGTTCTTTAAAGATAGACTGTTTCCCATCGCCTATACCGAGATCTCTATCAAATTCTAATTGTATATTCAGTTTGTTCAAATCATGATCATCCAATACAGCACGATCATTTTCAATTTTTATATTTGTTAGAAGGATTGCAATTGAGTTTTGCCCTTTATCTTTTTTAAATTGAACTAATGGATAAATCGAAACGGCAACTTCGTGTGATGTTGACTGATATGTCTCACTAAAAAGAGGATCATTTAAAATATATCCTTCTGTTGCGTTATGTTCGTTGGCAATAACCGATCCCATGATGAGAGCTTTCTCATTATTTTCGAATTCTTCTCTGTGATCACTTAAAAATTGATTGACTTTCTCTGCTTCACTAAAAGTTGCAACAATATATGTGAGAGCAGCAATAAAAATTATGTAAATAATACTCCATATACGCTTTGCTTTCATGTTGTTCCTCGTTTACTCAAAAACATGATTGAAAGAGCACGGCTAAGCCATGCTCTTTCTCACATATAAATTACTTAATTTGATTGTTATTCTGCTGGAGCATCTGAAGTATGAGAACCTAAGAATGTAAATGTGTCAACAGGGTTAACAATCCATTGAGTTGGATCCCATGTTTGAGTACCTGTAACAACTTCAGGTTTTCTAACTAATGTAAATTCAGCAGTTGCACCAGTACCAACAGTCCATGAAGAACCTGGATCTTCACCTGGAACACCAAAGAAATCAATAACTTCTGTACCCTTAAGTAATGCGATACCATCGTCACCATTCCAGTTTGCACCAAATTGGCCAGATGCATATGCGATAGACACATCTGCAACTCCAAGAATTGTAGCATTTGCTTGGCTATTTGCAATAACGTAAACGTCACCTGATGCTAATGTTCCAGAAAGTACACGAACAAGTCCTTCAGTACTACCGTTTACATAAAGCACGATTGAGTAACCTGATAGGTCAACTGCAGCTCCGGTTGGATTGTAAATTTCAATCGCCTTATTGTTGCTTGAACCTTCAATGTATTCAGAGAAGAATAAGTCGATGACAACTTCTTCTTGACCATCATATGTATGCATATCCATATTAGTGATGTCGTCAATAGCCATTACAGTCCATTCAGAAGTATTCCAAATCTTACTTGGTCCTAAAACTGTTGATTTTCTTACTAATGTGTGGTCTTTAGTAGCATCTGCAGTTTCGCCAACTGTCCATCCGCCAGATGCTGGTCTTTCACCAACAACACCAATTAAATCAAGAATTTCTGTACCCTTCAGTAATGCTACTGCATCATCACCATTCCAGCTTGCGCTGAATTGACCTGAAACATATGCTGGGTGTAAGTCTGCTACAGCTAAAATTTCAGCTTTTGCATCATTGCTAGCAATAATATAAATGCCACCTGCTGCTAAGCTACCTGATAATTGGAGAACTTGTGCAGTTGTTGCACCATTGTTATAGAGTGCAATTGAATAACCTGATAGGTCAATTGCTGCATTTGTTGGATTATAGATTTCAACATATTTATTACTGCTCGAACCTTCAGCATATTCAGAAATGAATAGATCAATAACGACTTCACTTGGAATAGCTTTGACTAAAACATCAATATTTGTAACTGTAGTTGTAAATGTACCGATAGTGATTGTGTATCCTAATGTAACAGTTGCATCTTCTTGACCTGCTGCAGGGCGAGTAACTTTACCGTCTACAGCAATGACTGAAGTATTGCTTGATGTCCATGTAACTGTTGAACCAAATGGTCCAGTTACTGGTAATACTAAGTCAGCAATGACTTCTTGATCTTCTGTTGGAATTCCACTTAATGCACCTTTAGCTGCGTTAGCTAATTGTTCATCTGTGTATGTAGTAGTACTTGCTGTAATTTGACCAGCATAGAAAATTTCAAGTCTTAGTTTGCTACTATTTTCACTTAAGACAGCACCTTTGACGTCAACGACATCGCCGACTTCAATTGCTTCATAGGCATCTTTAAAATTAGCAAAACCAGTTGTACGATTATCTACATAACCATTAATTGAGAATCCTTTAACTGGGTTAGAGAAGACGTAGTTGATTGAACCATAACTGTCAATAACTTTTGATGCAACGACAAGTCCTGATAAATTAACTCTTTCTCTTCTGTAGTCTTCTAGACCAGCAATTGTGAATGGTGTAACATCATCAATTGCAACTGCAGCGGGAAGCGCTGGTTCACCAGACATAACTTGTACGTTTTCAACCATGTTAATTGAAATTTCAAGATACCCACGACCAGTACCATAAATAGTACCAACGATATCAAGTTTTGTTCCCCATGGATAAGCAGCGAAATCTGTACGTAATTGTGCAGGACTACTTTGTGGATATAAACCAATACCACCTGTTGCATCTTGTAAGAAGTAATAACTTGATTGACCACCGATTAAGTATCCTTGAACACGCACAACAGTATCTTTTGGATATGTTGCTGTGTCGTATAGATCTGCGATATCAGTAATCGTTTCAACAACTGTACCTTGTGCAGATGCTTTAACAGTAATATCAAGTTCCCATACTTTTTCTAAAGTCGTATCCTTTTTGTTTGCTGCAGGAACTGTTAACTTAGCTGTTAATGTAACAACTGCATCAGGGTTCCCCCATCCAGGTCTGTTAACCGTTACTTTAGCAAAACCTGAAGCAGGTGTACCAATTGTTACAACACCAGGATTTGAAGATGTCCATGTTGCTGTAACGCCATTAGCTAATGATGTTGGAACATCAAAACCTGTAGTAATGTTTGACGGATCAGCAATAAGCGTAACTAAACTTTCACTAGCAGTTTCAAGATAAGCTTGTGCTGGATCTTCTTTTTTGCAGGCAACCAAAGCAAAAACTAATACAATGGACGCCATAATCATTAATACTTTTTTCATTCCATTTCTCCTTTTCTATATTTAATTTATCACTAATTAATTTGTGATAAAGTCATAGCTGTTAAGATATTCTGTGTTAATAAATGCATTTAAATCAGCTTCATCTGTTTGTTTATAAGCCAAAATTTTAACAAGTAATTCGCCAACTTCAGTTCTTGTTTTAGAGCCTAAGTTGAAGACTGCTGACGTAAAGAAGATATCACCATTGTTTAAGAAGATTTCGATAGCTTCTTTAACTAATTTGTCTTGTGCTTCTGCCACAGTTGCTGGATTTTCCTTAATACCTGCAACGTATGTATTCCAAGTTTCTGTTTGATATGCGCTTAAACGGTTAGGTGCATATCCAGAAGGAATACAGAATTCAGCTTGTTTTTCAGGCGAAATCATATATTTAGCAAATAACCAGCTAGCAATCATACGTTGTTCATCACCTGTGTTAAATAGGTTGATGTTTGGACCTTGTTGAATTTGATATTGATTATCTAAATCTTTAGCAGGAAGTGGTGCTACACCAATTCGGTATCCTTGACCAAATAATGCTTGACCTGCTGCATCAGTGTTATACGCGTAACGTGTTCCACCTGTCGAACCAACATACATATACATCTTCTTATTTGTCTTAACGATATCTGAAGTGTAAGCGTTAGCGTTAAGTCCTCTTGTTAACATAAGTCCTCTGTCAACCTTATCTTTGAAATACTTAACCATAGTTTTAGAAGTATCATTATTGAATTGTACTTCGCCTTTACCCGTTTCTTCATTATATCCAGTGTATGGTGCTTGCCATTGTTTTGATCCAGTAATAAAGAGGTTATCTTCTGAATCATAACCAAATGGAATAGCATCCGCTTCACGTGTCTTTATGTCTTCTGCAATTTCGAATACTTCATCCCAAGTTGTTGGTACTTCATAACCATGAAGATCAAAATACGTCTTGTTATAGAAGAAAGCTTCACTTGATTTAGAAAATGGTAATGATAAGATTGTTCCTTCATTATCATAACTCTTGCCTTCTGCCCATAAACCTGGCAAGAAGTCAGCGATTTCAGCTTCTGTTAAACCAATATTTGGGTTAGAGATGAAATAATTAAGTGCCAGTGGTGCTTTAGCTTGTGCATAACGCGCAATATGGTCTGGATAGCTTTCAGCTATGTCTGGAGCATTACCAGCCGTGATGCTTAATGCGACCTTATCAGCTAATGCAGCATAGTCGTTAGCAGCTTTTTCTTCTTCAACAGTGATGTTTGGATAGAGTACTTTGAATTCAGCAATCCAATTTTGGATTAACTTTTGGCTCGATCCACCCATACGATGCACAAACTTGATTGTTATCTCTTTCGAGGTGTCAAGATTTGCATCTTCTGATAGTTCATACCACTCAACCATACGTTTGCTTGAGTCTGAACTACGATCCTTGTTACATGCTGATAAGAATACAGCAGAAACAAGTACTAAAGCAGTTAATAGAATTTTTTTCATACTTTTTCCTTCTTTTCTTTATTTTTTTAACCTTTTACACCGCTTCTGGATATTCCGCTCATAATGTATTTTCTAAAGAATATGAAAAGCAATAAGAGTGGAACCGTTACGATGACTGTAGCCGCCATCTGATAATTAAGTAGTACGCGCCCTGAACCAGTTTCAGCTTGGTCAGTAAACGAACTTCTGAGCCATGTCGTTACAAGTTTGAATTTTTCGTTTGCAACGATATCAGGCCAAATATAAGCATTCCATGAACCCATCAGCTTAAGAATTATAATTGTAACAATACTACTTTTAGCAATTGGAACCATGACACTCCATAAATATTTATAATCCTTACATCCATCAACCTTTGCTGCATAATAGAGTTCGTTAGGGATTTGTTTGAATGTTTGTCTTAATAGATAAATATGGAAGATCGAAACCAGGAAGGGGATAATCATTGCAAGATACGAACCAGCTCCTGGATCATTGACCCAACCTAATCTTGACACGGTAATATAGTTTGAGATAACCATCATTTCGCCTGGAATCATCATAGTTGCGAGTAAGATTGTGAAAATAAGTTCTCTACCTTTGAAATTTAATCTTGCCAAAGCAAATGCAACCAAAATCGAGAAGAACGTTCCGCCTATTGTAGAAAATGTAGCAACAATTGCTGTATT
>JAEWVV010000074.1 GCA_023458995.1 Bacillota bacterium | reverse complement strand
TAATGAAGTGATGTTGACATCGCAGATAAAGTGAGTTCATCAGAATCAACAAGTTTTCCTTGACCCCAACTTCCATCCTTCCAATACGAGATATAGATCTGGTGTGTTTTCGTGTAAGTAAATCCTTTAGGTCTTTCGTGCATAGGCATCTCCTCTTTGAATTATAAATGTAACCGTTTTCTTTCTATAAATGGAAAGCATCACCAAACGTATTGGTGATGTTTAGTTTATCGTGATTCTTGAGATTCATTAACTTGGGGGATACGTGCTCTCAGTTTAAAAAACTTTAAGGTTTCATCAGTATCGTAGATAAACATAAAAATTAAGGCGATAATTGAACCGTAGATTAACGCAGGGAAAAGTAACCACAATACAGGAAAATAGGCATCACCTGCAAAAAATGGGTTCACTCTAAAAAATCCTGGTACAAGAGCTCCTAAGATTACACCTAAACCTGATAGGTCTCCACGAACTCCAAAGATAAACGATGGATTACGGTAAGCAGGATCAAAGAATTGTTCTTTTGGTACCCAACCAAATAATGTAACAACAAATTCATTGATGAAAATAATGACTAGGATTGAAAGTAACATGAAGGGTGCTTTATATGCCCGTTTAATCGATAGTTCATGAATTTTATAGTGAAGCATCAAAAACGGAGCTAAAAAGATTAAGAAGTGTGAAAGATAAAACCGAATAACTTCGATATGAAACGCTGGCTTGACGCCAATCACGACAGCATTAAACATTTCACTCATCGCATCAATCGGATAAATGAACGTGATAATACCAGACGCAACACCAACCATGACCATATAATCTTTTAATGTCTTACTTTTAGCAAAAAAGAGTACAGGAAATAAAAGTGCGGATACTGCGCAAATATTTTCAAACGAAATTTTTGTAAATATCGCTGGAAATGGAACAGTCGTATAGGGATAGATTAAAGTTTTAGCAAAATGGACAAGCAAATTAAAAAGTATAAGTGAATAAATAAACCAATACCGATATTCTTGAGATTTTTTATCCAAGAACTTAACCGATAATATGGTTATGACAATCGCAATAGCAATATAGATAAAATAGTATAGATTGAACATCTCAACAACCATATATGTTAGTCTCCTTTTCTATTCACATCTATTATAGCATTTTTCTCTTTTTTTAAAAGAAAAAAAGATGCTTGTCCTAAGACATCGCATCAATTATTTCTTGTGCTTGATCATAAAATAAATTTTGAAGTATTTCTTCATCAATGTGCTTTTTCAAATAGGTGTAACATGTTTTCAGATTAGGTTTTCTTAACTCTAGGTCATGACAATCACTTGAAATTAAATCGACATATCCTTCTTTAATCATCTTTAAAACCTTTTTCTTATTCACAGCTTTATCTAACCCTAAGATTGAAGAGGTATTGACTTGAATTAAGGCACCCGTCTTCTTGATCATCTCATAATCAGATGTAGTCAAGTAAGGATAGCGTTCAATATGTGCAACAATCGGGATAAATCCCATTCTTGAAATATCATAAACAATCTCTTCAACAGGTGATTCATCACGCATTGAAAACTCAACTAAAACGTACTTTGAGTTCCCTAACGTGTATTTTTCATACTCTGGTTCAAGATGACTACGATAAAGAATTTCGGCACCTAAATAGATTTCAATGGGTAACTTACTTTCAAGTACTACCGATTTTAATGTTTCAAACTGAAGTATTTGCCCATTTCGATCAACCTTTTGTGCTCTCGATTGGACATGTGGCGTAAGTATAACTTTTGCTACACCCTCTTCAATTTCTTTTTCAAGCATTTTGATTGAAGTCTCAATCGATTGTGCACCATCATCCACAGACGGAAGAATGTGCGTATGGATATCAATAAACATTATTCTTCATACTTGTAGCTATAGTCATAACCATAGCCATAGGCTCCGCTCTTCAAATCAACTTGTGTAAGTACTGTACCAATGATATGAACATTGTTGTTCTTAAGTGTTTGAATCGCTTCTTTAACTAACTGCTTCTTCGCAACACCTTGGGCAACAATGAAGATGACGCCATCAGCATTTCTTGAAACATAAAGTGCATCTGATACAGCAATAATAGGTGGTGTATCAAGAAGAACATAGTCATAGGTTTCTCTTAATTTTGCAATTAAAGATTTCATCTTTTCTGACTCTAACACGTTAACAACCGCAGTTGTTTTTTCACCTGTAATAATATAATCAAAACCAAATGATTCTGAATGTTTGATGAGTTGATCGTATGAAATTTTATCAGATAAATAATCATTTAAACCATTTTTGTTTGGTGCATTAAAAACACGATGCATCTTGGGTTTTCTTAAGTCTAAGTCGAGTAAAATGACTTTCTTATCTTTTTGAGCTAAAAGATACGCTAAGTTAGAAACGAATGTTGATTTACCTTCTGAAGCGAGTGTTGATGTAAATTGAATGACCTTCATATGATGGTCAAGATTAGCATAGTCTAAATTGATAATGACTTTTTGAAATGATTCAGCTGTAAAGGAAAGAGGTTGTTCTTTGGTGACTAAGTAGTCATAGCGTTCATTACGTTCGCCATTAAAGATACTGATCTTCTTTTTATTCATGATGTTTCTCCTTCACTTCAAATTCGGGTATAACACCTAAGACTTGGATACCAAACGTTGATTCTAACTGTTCTTTTGATCTAAATGTGTTATTCATCAGTTCTTTAATAAATGCGATACCAACACCTAAGATACCACCAAGTAAAAGTCCGATAATGGTATATAAAATGCGGTTAGGTGAGTCATAAACTCCTTTTTTCGCATCACTTGTACGAATGATATTATCTTTTAGAATAAGGACGTTTTCATTGGCGAATGTGATCACTTCATCAATCACTTCATTCACCACAGCTTGTGAAAGCAATGGAT
>JAEWVV010000073.1 GCA_023458995.1 Bacillota bacterium | reverse complement strand
AAACACTAGAAGGCATTCTGACAATTGTATGTAAATTAAACTCTTCTATGAGTTTCTTTTTGATTGCTACTTTAGCATTATCAGTTCCAAAAAGAAATCCATCTGGAATGATTACAGCAGCACGTCCATTTTGCTTTAGACGATACATGATAAGAGACATAAATAGATCAGCTGTTTCACTACTTCTTAAATCAGCTGGAAAGTTATTTTTTACTACATCACTTTCTGAACCTCCATATGGAGGATTCATCAGGACGACATCAAATTTTTCATTATCTCTATATTCTCTAACATTTCGTTCTAACGAGTTACCATGTATGATTTTTGGACTATCGATGTCGTGTATAAGCATATTTGTGATTGCTAAAAGGTATGGAAGTGGCTTTTTCTCAATACCGAACACACTTTGATTATATTTTTCTCTATCTTCTACTGTTTTTACTTGTTCTTCAAGAACATTCAAGGCTGATGTTAAAAATCCTCCCGTTCCACACGCAAAATCAGCAACGCTTTCACCCAGTTTAGGATTGATCATTTTTACCATAAAATCTGTAACTGCTCTAGGTGTATAAAATTCACCCGCATTACCCGCACTTTGTAGACTTTTTAAAATCGTTTCGTATATTTCTCCAAATGCGTGTCTTTCACTGTACTCTTCAAATTCTATATCATCAATTTCATTGATAACTTTTCTAAGGAGTACACCATCTTTCATATATTGATTTGCATCTTCAAAGACGGCTCTTACAATCTTGTCTTTCATCGGAGAATCAATATCAATTGGTAAATTCTTTAGTGTTGGAAACAGGTCTATATTGACAAAGTCAAGTAATTCTTGTCCAGTCATTGCTTTTCCATCTTTTCTATCTACAGCCCAGTTACGCCATCTTAGCTTCTCTGGAATGATTGACTCGTAACTGTCATTATGAAATTCCCAATTTTCTTCTTTTGCGTCATATACTTTGAGGAAAAGTAGTGAAGTCATTTGTTCGATACGTTGTGCATCGCCATTAATCCCACTATCTCCACGCATTATATTTTGAATGCTTTTTACAAATCCGTTCAAACTCATCTTATATCTCCTCTATGCTCTGGTCTCATATATCATATTTTGTAATTCTTTTACTGCAACAAGGTAAGCATCTTTACCACCGAATAGCTTAGCAATTTTCCTAGCACTACCTATGCGATCAAATGGTGCATTATCAAGAATTCTTGTATCTTCTAAATCTTGTATACCGCCATCCATATACTTATCTAATAGAGCGGACAGAACTTCTCTACAAGTTTCAGAGTATTTCCCAAGATATCCTTTATTCTTGACTTGATCGACTCGTTCTTTTTTGGTCAATGGCTTTTTGTCAAATGCAATATGAAGAATCAAATCGAAATCATCAATATCTTTTTGTGATTCCTCTCTTAATGCATCTAAAAGAATGCCATGCTCTAGAAGTTCATCTTTAATCGCTGCTTTCTTCTCAGCATTTGTCCACATGTGAATAAAATCATCCAGTGTTGCATACTCATTCAATATATTTCGCTTTGTATAGTCCTTAATGCTCTCACTAATTAATTTCCCATTTTGATCTAAATATTGAACTCGTTCATTCAATATGGTTACACTAACACCTCTGACACGAATCTTGTGTTGAGTAGGATCTACTGGATCTACAATAGGTGGTATCGGATCATCTCCACCATTAGGAGGAGTTAAATTGTGATTTTCAGTATTTCCAGGTTCAAAATCATCATCAGGGATTGGATTTCCATCGAATCCATGATCAGCAAATAGTCTAGTTGCACTTCTAAAATCCATAATTGTGAAATAAAACTTATCGAAATCAGGAACTAAGCGAGTTCCTCTACCAATAATCTGTTTAAATTCCGTTAATGAATTGATGTTGCTATCTAAAACAATAAGTCTGGTTGTCTTAGCATCCACACCAGTGGTCATCAGCTTTGAAGTGGTTACTATCGTTGGATACTTCTCATTGACATCAATGAAGTAATCTAGTTGTGCTTTTCCTTCAGCATTATCACCAGTTATACGCATGATGTATTTATAGTTTTCTGCAACTAAATCTGCATTCTCATTGATTAAAGCTTGCCGCATGCGTTCAGCGTGATCAATATCAACACAAAACACGATAGTTTTACTGAATCTACCGTTTTCATGTAACCATTTTGTGATTCGCTTTGCTACTGCTTGTGTTCGTTCATCAATGACAAGTTTCCTGTCAAAATCACTACTGTTATACTCCTCATCTGGAATTTGGTTTCCATAGATGTCTGTTTGACCTTTGTAAGGTCTCCATCCCTCTAAGTCTTTATCTAGACCAACTCTTACAACTTTATAAGGAGCTAGGAATCCGTCATCGATACCTTGTTTTAAACTGTATGTATATACTGGGTCACCGAAATAATTGATATTACTTACGTATTTTGTTTCTTTAGGTGTTGCGGTCATACCAATTTGAATAGATGAATCAAAATATTCTAGTATTTTTCTCCATTTAGATTCTTCTTTTGCACTGCCTCGATGTGCTTCATCTACAATAATTAAATCAAAAAAGCTAGGTTCAAATTCTCTAAAAGGCTCATCACCATCATCCCCAGCTAGTTGATGATAGAGACTCATATAAATCTCATACGCACTATCTGGTTTTTTATCTTGTATTTTGGTCATGATTTTATCAAATGGTTTGAAATCTTGCTGCATCGTTTGATCGATGAGAATATTCCTGTCTGCTAAGTATAAGACTTTCTTTACAGTTCTCGTTTTCCAAAGCTTATGTATAATTTGGAAAGCAGTTAGTGTTTTCCCAGTTCCAGTTGCCATGACAATCAAAATGCGCTTTTGTCCTTTAGAGATAGCTTCAATTGTCTTTTGGATAGCAACTCGTTGATAGTATCTTGGTATTCTTGGATTAAATGTATCTAAATAGAATGGTTCAGTAACGATTTCTTCTTGTTTCTTATCTAGATTCTTACCCGCAATGTATCTTTTCCACAATTCTTCCTCTGAAGGAAATTCATTAAGTTCTAATTCTCTTTCTTTACCTGTAAAAAAATCATGTTCTAAAAAAGCATCACCATTGCTCGAATAAGCAAACGGGATATCTAATATTTGCGCGTATTCAATCGCTTGTTGCATACCAGATCCAATGGAGTGCTCATTATCTTTTGCTTCAATAATAGCTAATGGAAGATTCCCACTTTTTGACATTAGTATGTAGTCAGCTTTTTTTCTTGCACCTCTCCTGACTACCTTGCCT
>JAEWVV010000072.1 GCA_023458995.1 Bacillota bacterium | reverse complement strand
GGCTAGAGTGTATAAAGCGATCAAATCAAAAAATGAAAAACTACAGTTTGGTGTATCACCTTTTGGTATTTGGAAAACAAAATCAAGTGATGAAATGGGAGCAAACGTAGACCCTAAATGCAGTCAGTCTTATGATGGACAATATGCAGATAGCATCGAGTGGATGAAAGAAGGAATTATGGATTATATCGTTCCACAAATCTATTGGGATTTTGGACACGCACTTGCACCTTTTGGTGATCTTCTTGACTGGTGGGCAAATATTGCAAAAGAATCAAAGGTTAAACTTTATATAGGACATGGTGCTTACCGTTTAGGCACAGATGGAAGATATTTAGACGAACAGGAAGTATGTCATCAAGTGAAGTATGCGAATCAGCATGATGTTGTTAAAGGAAATGTATTTTTCACCTATAAAACATTTATCGATTCTGATAAAGCAAAACCAGGTATGACATTATTGAGAAAACTTTTAAGAGGGGAAAAGTAATGAAGTCTATTAAGCGTTTTATCGTGGTTACCTTGATGATGGTATGTTTAGTCATTTTAGGTAAACCCGTCGTAGAAGCAGATGCACCGCTCGTAAATCTCGTAAGAGGTTCACAAACTGTATATCATTACAACACATCAACACCAGTAACGATTCCTGAGACTTACACGGAATCGGATACTGAGTTTCGTGCTGTCTGGGTGGCAACGGTTCATCAATTAAACATGCCTAAGCATACATCAGAGACACAATATAAACAAGCATTCGTGGATTTAATTAATCGTGTAAAAGCAAAAAATATGAATGCGATCTTATTTCAAGTAAGACCCAATAATGATGCATTTTATGATTCAGATTTTGCACCATGGAGTAAATGGCTTACGGGTATTGAAGGAGCAGATCCTGGTTGGGATGTTATGCAGTACATGGTTGACTATGCACATCAACAAGGTATTGAATTTCATGCATGGCTCAATCCATATCGTGTGCAAAATTCTTCATTAACGAAGGAACAAATGTTATCAACACTTCATAATGAGAACTTTGCAAAACAAAATCCAGATTTAGTCATTGCAGGTAATAAAGATGGCAGTAACGTTTATCCCTATATTTTAAATCCGGGTGAACCTGAAGTTAAAGCATATATTCGAAATGTTGTTGAAGAATTAATTACAGATTATGATGTTGATGGTATCCATTTTGATGATTATTTCTATCCATATGGTGGATTAACAAGTGATACAGAAACATTTAATCTTTATAAAGAATCTCCAACACAAGTACTTGCTGATTGGCGAAGAGAAAATGTGAATGATGTCATTCGTGGCGTCATGGAAGATATCGTTAGTCATAATGAATTAAATGATAGAGATGTTCGTTTTGGCGTCTCACCTTTTGGTATTTGGCGTTCACAAGGTGAAGGCTCAAATACATCTACGGGAACTTCTCAAAGTTATTCAAGTCAATATGCGGATAGCAGAAGATGGGTTCTTGAAGGATGGGTTCACTATATTTGTCCTCAAATTTATTGGAGTTTCCAACATTCAACAGCACCATACGCTGATTTAGTCGATTGGTGGGCAAGCGTTGTTAGAGGTACTGATGTTGATTTAGTCATTGGTCACGGTATTCATAATGTCGATAGTTGGCTTAGTGATGAAATTGAAACACAGTTAAGATATAACCAAAAACATCCAGAAGTTAAAGGATCTGCATTTTATAGTGCATCATTCTTAACAAAACCACAAATTAATGCAGTTGCACAAACAAGATGGACTGAAAAACCTTTAAATGTATGGCCAGAAAGTTCTATCGAAGCACCTACTGTTATTTTAACAGGAACAAAAGATGGTAGTGTTTATCGAAGTAATGTTACAGCAACCATTACATCTGAGCATCAAATCTATGTAAAGATTAATAACGGTGAATGGATTCTCTATGAAAATCCAATTACCTATTCCACGAAAGGTACACATACACTTCATGTGAAAGCTGTCACAGATACGGAATTAGAGTCTACTGTTTCAGGGTATTCATTTGTGATTGATAAAGTGAATGCAGATCAACCTGTGATTACATTAACAGGACCTAAGATTGGTTCAAGTTATATCACAGGTGTTGAGTTATCTCTTTCATCTGATGGTAACCCGATTTGGGTTGCGATTAATCATGGTAACGTTGGTGAGTGGACACTTTATACATCACCAATCGTTTTAGATGGTACGGGTAATTACTTCATAAGAACAAAAACGATAAATTCTGAAGATGTTGAATCTGATGAAGTCAGTCAATTAATCACACTCGTAAATAATTGTTATCCAGCTGCTGAAGTTGATGTTTTAGGCACAGGAAATTATCCATATTTCCAAGAAGCTACAGTTGATATTAATGGACAAACTACCGTTTTATATCGAATCAATGGTGGTGAGTGGTTAACATTTAATGATACATTATCATTTACGACTGAAGGAACATATATCATAGACTACAAAAATAATGATAGTTGTGGTGTCGTGAGATCAGAAACAGTTCATATCGATAAAACTGCACCAAGTGATCCTATACTTCAAGTTACAGGTACCTTAGAAGGCAAGTTCTATATTGATCGAACAACCGTTGATCTAACAGAAGCTGCTGCAAATGATACGATTAAGTACCGTTTGCATAATGGAACTTCATGGACATCATGGCAAAATTTTACAGATGAAATTATTCTTAGATCGACTGGTAACTATACACTAGAATATTATTCAATAGATCAAGCTGGAAATGCTTCTGAAGTGGTGAATGTTTTAGTAAGGCTTTTAATTGCACCAAGTGAAACAAATGAATTTGTTGAACGAAACGGTGATTATGTCACATACTACAATACGAATACACCCGTTGGCCTTCCTACATCTTACCAAGAAAAAGATGAAGAAGTTAGAGCTGTATGGGTTGCTACTGTCGGTAATATTGATATTGGACTTCATACATCTGAAGCTGAATATAAACAAGATATCCTTGATATTCTTGATCGAGTTAAAAAATTAAACTTTAATACCATATTCTTCCAAGTTAGACCAATGAATGATGCATTCTATCCATCCGAATACGCACCTTTCTCTCGCTATTTAACAGGTGCTGAAGGTGTTGATCCAGGTTGGGATGTTTTAGAGTTTATCATTGAAGAAGGTCATAAACGTGGTATTGAAATCCATGCATGGTTAAATCCATATCGTGTATCCAATGTGAGTGGTGACAAACAAACTCAACTAGATAGTCTCCATGAAGATAACTTTGCAAGAAAAAATCCTAACTTTGTTCTTCAAGATTCAGGTGGAAAATTGATTCTTAATCCAGGAGAAATTCAGGTAAGAAACTATATTAAAAATGTGATTCAAGAATTGATTACAAATTATGATATCGATGGTGTTCACTTTGACGATTATTTCTATTCTTATAGTGGCATGAGTAACAGTCAAGATGAAACTACATATAACGAAACGAAATATACAAATCAAACATTAGCGGATTGGCGTAGAAGTAACGTCAATATGCTTGTAAGAGATATTTTTTACATTGTTGAAAATCATAACGTATCAGAAGATAAAACCGTTATGTTTGGTATATCACCTTTTGGTATTTGGAAATCCGGTGGTGTTGATGGTTCACATACCTCTACATCAACGATGCAAAGCTTTAGTGATCAATATGCAGATACGAAAAAATGGGTAGAAGAAGGATGGTTACACTATATTCTTCCACAACTCTACTGGCCATTTGATCATAGTCTTGCTCCTTATGCTGACTTAGTCGATTGGTGGGCTGAATTATGCGCAGAAAATGGTGTTGATTTAATTATTGGCCATGGGTTTTACCGCTACCAGGATGCTGGTGGTTGGACAGATGAAAGCGAATTTTTAGAACAACTTAGATATAACCAAAAATATGACATCATTAAAGGTAGTACGCTTTTCAGTTATAAAACATTAAATGGAACAAGTACACTCGTTAAAAATGCTTTATCAAGATTAACAGAACATTATTGGACAGACTATGTCACATTCCCTTGGGAATCGGATGTAGCACCTGAAGACCCTGTCGTTAACCCACCTACATGTGAGATTAATGAAACATGGGATGGAGATTCTTGTGAACCAAATCCTGTAGACCCAATAGAACCTGAAGACCCAGTGACACCTGAAGAACCCGTGGAACCTGAAACACCGGAAGAACCAGTTATCAGTCAAACGGTAAAAACGGTTGCGATTGTCGGTGGTTCAATTACTGGATTAGGTATTGTGATCTTTCTCGTTAGAAAGTTCGTTTTAAAGATATGAAAGAAATAGATTCGATTTTAAACAAAGCTATTGATGAAGGCTCCTTCCCTGGAGCCTCCTACGCTATTGTCAATGAAAGCGGTTTTATTGATTTTAGTACGTTAGGGTACTTTAGATTACTCCCTGAAAAAGAGATGAATAGAGATGATGTCATCTATGATGTTGCATCACTAACAAAAGTCATTTCTACAACAACTCTTGTGATGAAATTAATTGAATTAGAAAAGTTATCTTTAGATACTTATGTTAAAGATGTACTCCCTCAGTTTAGACATCAAGAAATTAAGGTTTATCATCTCATGACACACACCTCGGGATTACCCGCTGATCTAAGACGGGCCAATACACTAAAGTCAAGAGATGAAGTTATAGAAAAAACATTTGAAGCTGACTTAATCAATCCTGTGGGAGAACGCATTGTTTATTCAGATATCGGGTATATCATCTTAGGCTTAATTGTTGAAAAGTTATCAAGTAAGAAGATATCTGAATATGCTGATGAAGTTATATTTAGACCACTAGGCATGAAAGACACATCGTATCATCCAGATAAAAAGAGAACTGCACCTACTGAATATCGTGATGATTTAGTGTATAAAGGTTTTCTTCAAGGTGATGTGCATGATGAAAAATCATTTGCTATGGGTGGAGAAGCTGGTCATGCAGGACTCTTCTCAACAACAAAAGATATTGGATTATTCATGATTGCTCTTTTGAAAAATGAATTTGTATTAAATACAGAAACGATTGATTTACTCTTTTTACCAAGAGAAAGAAGAATAGCGGAAGATGGTTCTGAGACAGTAAGATCACTTGGTTGGGATAAGCCAACAAGCAGGTCAAGTGCTGGAAGTCTTGTCGATTTTGATGAGACGATTCTTCATACAGGTTTTACAGGATGTAATATGTTTATCGATAGAAAACATAAAATTGGTTTTGTCATGTTATCCAATGATGTACACCCATCAAGATTGACACGCAGTATTTTAAAACTAAGACATGATATTTCTAATCTCGCCTTATCTAAGAAAGGAAGTATGCTATGAAAAAATTGAGTTTAACAGTCATTGTCTTCATCTTAATGTTGGTACTTTCAAGCTGTATGAAAGATATCACCATTGATGGAGATGCAAGTGTTTCTTTAAAAGAAGGAGATACATTTGATTTAAGCATCACAACAAACGATGAAGATGGATTAATTTTTGAGTCTTCTAACTTAAGTGTTGTTACGGTATCAGAATCTGGCGTGATCACTGCAGTATCTATGGGAGAAGCAGTCATTAAAGTTACTTCTAGACAAGATCAAAATGTGACATTTGAAGTTAACGTCGAAGTTAAGAAAAATGTGAACCTTACTTCTTCAACTACACAAATTGTTTTGGTTGAAGGGAATGAACATGATGTTATCTATGAATCAAATGATGATGTCACGTTTAAGTCCTCAGCAACCGATATTTTCACTGTTGATAACAAAGGTATTATCACCGGTGTTAAAGCAGGATCTGGTGTATTAACGATTACATCCGTAAATGATGAAACAAAATCAATTACTGTTCAAGTCACTGTGAGAAAGATTGTTACATTAGAGATTACTGATTACACCCAAATGCTTGTTGTTGGTGAAGAAGGTATGATTACAGTCGATAGTGAAGAAGAATATACTTATCAATCCGGTGATGAAACAGTTCTAACCGTTGATTTAGAAGGTAAAGTGACTCCTGTTTCAGCAGGTGAAACAACTGTTACCGTTAGATCTACTTATGATTTAGAAGTCTTTGATGTGATTACAATCAAGGTCTATGAAGCATTGGAATCATTTACGATTGATGGCTCAAGAATCCAAAATATTTATCATACACAAAACTTATCCGCTTCTATTATCCCACTCGATGCATACCCCTATTACACATGGGAAAGTTCAAATCCTGATGTATTATCAGTTGATGCAAATGGATTATTGACTGCTCACGCAATAGGTAGTGCTGATATTACAGTGAAATCGACATTAAATGAGTTAATATCTGAAACAATAACCGTCCAAGTTGTAAATAAACTTCTTGTTGATGGTACGGTATCATCGGGAACCATAGTTTACAATCAAATGACTTACACCTATGGTGTTGACTTATTTTCATCAATTCAAGCAGCTGTTGATCATGCACTTGATCAAACAATGATTTATATCAATCCTGCTACATATCAAGAAAATGTCACACTCAATAAACTCGGTTTATCACTTGAAGGTATTGGTGAAGTCGTTGTAACTGGAAATATGGTTGTTGATCATGACAACATCTCACTTAAAAACTTCAAGATGCAAGGTGCATCATCGATTACATCAAATAAAGCAGTTGTTAATCTATCGATTCAACACATTGAAGCTAGCGATATCACAGGAGACTTCATTATACTTAAAGGTACAAAATTAGGACTTATGATTAGTGATAATGATATTCAAAATGTCGTTGGTTTCGCAATCAAGGTTGAAGGATATGAAAGTGGTGTCATCACCATTAAGAAAAACATGATTAGTAATGCAGAAACAGCAATATCCATTACACCAGCATTGGAAACTCTACAATCAACCGAAATCAAAGTTGAACGAAATGATATCAGTAATGTCACAGATGGTATTACGATTGAAACGAACAAAGATATACATGCATATGCACGTTTTAATAGTGTTGTAGAAGCAACAGGTTATTTAGCAAAATCAAATGAAGGTAACGAAGTTGAGTTTACGTTAAACCATTGGGGTATGGAAACACTTGATTTGCTCAAATTTAGCCATATTGATGAGGATATGCTATTAGGACACTATGCTTTAAAGACACAGATAATATCTGAAGTTGGATATAACCCGTTAGTTCCTGTAAAAATCATGATTACAAATCCAATTACGGAACTATTAGTTGGCGATTCATATCAGTTTACGATTAAGTATCTACCATATGATTTGGTTAATCCAAGTATTAAATGGATTACATCTGCACCAACGATTTCAATCATTTCACAAAATGGAAGTTTCACACCACTCAAGAGTGGACAAGTGACATTTACGGTAAGATCTCAACAAAACATTTCAGTTAACGCAATTATTACAGTTGATATCATTACACTTCCTGGAATTGAAATAGCAACAAGTACTCCAAATAATGAAAATTTAGTTGGAGAAACATTAAAACTCGATGCAACTCCATTCCCATCGAATATTAAAGATGAACCGGTCACATTTACTTCAAGTGATGAAACTAAAGCAACTGTAACAGTTGATGGTCTTGTAAGTCTTCATCAAGCAGGCTTAGTTACAATTAGTGCATCATTAACAGATGACCCACTTATTAAAACAGATTTTAAATTTGAAATTTATGAATCGTTAGATAACCAAAACTTAATGGATTTACTCACAAAGAGTATGGTTACCTATACAACACCTCACAGATGGACTGCATATGGTGTCGGTTTTGATTATGCAGACTTCAAATATGAAAGTGTTTCTAAATTCTATTTTGGGACATACTCAATTAACACGTCTAAGATGGTTCCTGTTTCATCAGGTATAAGACCAGGCGAACCGATGGATCCACATCCAGAAGGTATTACTCAGTACAATTCTGATAATGTCTATTGGGTCGTAATTCATGATACAGCAAACACAAATCCAGGTTCAGGAGCTTTAGCACATGCAAATTACCTCTATGGTAATGCGATGGCAGGAAATGAATTATGGGCTTCATGGCACTTTACGGTTGATGATCTTGCAATCTATCAACATATCCCAACCTATGAAAGAGCATTCCATGCAGGTGATGGATCAACTAGACCAGGAACCGCAGCCACATATTTAGGTGGTGGAAATAGAAATGGTATTGGTATTGAAACGGGTGTTAACAGCGATGCAGACGTATATCGTATCTGGCAGCGTACAGCTAAACTTGGTATTGATTTACTCATGCAATATAATTTACCTTTAGAAAATATGAGATATCATGTGGATTTCTCTGGTAAGAATTGTCCTCAAACGATGAGAAACGCAGGACTTGTTCCACTCTTTGAAGAGATGAAGAGTTATGAGTATCAAGTTGCTAAAAATTTCTCTGGTGCTGAGATTACATTTGTTTCACACGACACAGAGTATGTCGATAACACAGGACGTGTCATCAAGATGCCAGATAAGGCACTTACGGTAAGTTACACAGTAACAGTCAGTCTAGGAGGTGAAACTGTCGCTAGAACATTCTATAGTTATCTACCAGGAACTATTCATTAAAAAGTGAATTCCTGAAAAAAATTATCAAAAGATGTAATTCAAAGCGCAAAACCTGAATTAATCAAGAATCAAATTGACAGCGCTTTCAATTGAAAGGTAAAATAAACGTATCTAAGTACGAAAATTAGGAGGAAAAAATGAAAAAAGTAGTAGCATTATTTTTGCTTGCTTTAACAGCTGTATTTGCAACGATGTTTACATCACATGCAGCTGAAGGCGATTTGATCGATTTATATCCATATGACCAAGTCGCATGTCTAGAATCAACCACAGCTTGTACAAAAACAAAACTTGGTGATTCACATTTCGACATGGAATTTGCAGGTCATCGTTATCATTTCGTAAGAGACACCATTC
>JAEWVV010000071.1 GCA_023458995.1 Bacillota bacterium | reverse complement strand
CTAGGAGAATCCTTAGACATTCTTGATTTTGAACGTGCAGCAAAAATTACTGGAACACGTTTTGTTGTCGATAAGGGATTAGGCGCTAGACTTGAAAGATCTTTAATTTCGTTCATGATGGATTTACATGCATATGAACACGGATATAAAGAAATCATGCCACCCTATATCGTCAATGAAAAGAGTATGTTTGCAACCGGTCAATTTCCTAAGTTCAAAGACGATGCATTCAAAGTTGTTGCTGGTGAAAACAGTTGGTATTTAAACCCAACAGCTGAAGTACCTACGATCAATTTGTATCGTGATGAAATCATCGAAGGTGATATCCTTCCCATTAAGTATTGTTCTTATACAACTGCGTTCCGTTCTGAAGCGGGTTCTGCTGGTCGTGATACAAGAGGTATTTTGCGTCAACATCAATTTAATAAAGTTGAACTGATCAAGTTTACAAAACCTGAAGATTCATATGCTGAATTAGAAAGTATGCTTCTAAACTCAGAAGAAGTATTAAAGAGATTAGGATTACCCTATCGTGTTGTTGCATTATCTACAGGTGATATGGGGTTTGGCATGGCTAAGACTTATGATATTGAAGTATGGTTACCTGGTCAAAATATGTATAGAGAAATCGGATCGATTTCAAATGCTGAAGATTATCAAGCTCGTCGTGCAAACATTCGTTTTAAGAGAAGTAAAGATGCTAAGACAGAATATGTTCATACATTAAACGGTTCTGGACTTGCTGTGGGTCGAACAATTATAGCCATTATGGAGAATTATCAAAACGCTGATGGCACGATTACTGTTCCAGAAGCGCTACGCCCTTACATGAAAGTGGATCTCATTAAATAACACAATTTCACACTAAAAAAACATTGACATCCCATAGTGTTTTGGTATGATAAAGGTGCTTCATTTTTCTCTCCAATTAAACTCTCTATGGTATAATAAGTGTGCTTATGCGCGCTTATTTTACTTAAAAAGGTAGGTAAAACAATGAAAATCTATTATGTCGAAGATGAAAAAGATTTAGCAGAAATCATCAGAAAGTATTTAGTACGAGAAGGTTATGAAACAACCGTTTTTCATGATGGTGAAGAAGCGATGAAACATATCACAGACCCGGTTGATTTATGGATTTTAGATATCATGTTAACCGGTGAAGTATCTGGGTATGACTTAATTAAAGCGATCAAAGATAATAATAGTCCTTCTGCAGTTATTTTCACTTCTGCACGTGATCAAGATTTAGATAAGATTATGGGTCTTGAACTTGGATCTGATGACTATTTAGCGAAACCTTATTCACCAAGAGAACTGATTTTGCGTGTAAAAGCAGTCTTAAAAAGACATCAAGCACCACTTGTTTCAGAAATAGTTCGCTATGGTGATTATGAAATCAACATGACACGTAGAGAAATTAGAATCGGAAACGTTATGATTGATTTAACGAATAAAGAATTTGAATTACTCTTATTCTTTATTAAAAATATGAATCAAGCATTTGCACGTGAAGAAATATTAAAACATGTATGGGGCGAAAACTATTATGGTTCAGATCGTGTTGTCGATGACTTGTTAAGAAGATTGCGCCATAAAATGCCTGATTTAAAAATTGAGACTATCTACGGATTTGGTTATCGCTTATTATGAAAGAGATCAAGTTAGCAACCCAACTTAATTTAATCTTTAGTTTGGTGACACTGCTAACCAGTCTCATTTTTATTGTTGCTTTAAATCGTGTGTTTGCTGAATTCCGTGTATCACAAAATGAGTTGCAGTTAACGGCATATTTAAATGAAGTAAAAACAAATTTAAACAATCCACCAGAATCTGAGTATAACGGATATATCATTGCCCAAGGTACAAACGTGGTTGGGTATGATCATCTTGAAATTCTTGATGGTCACTATACAGCCGATGGCGTTGCTCAAATGATGGTTATCTGGCCAGGTCATGATCGCCATGTACAAATCGATGGAGATGACTATTATTTTAGAATTGAAAGAAGTTTTGGCGGATATAATGTGATTGTCTTTACATCTGAAGATTACCTATCAGTTTTTGGTAATGCCTTTTCTACACTCATGCGCATCAGTTTTATCGCACTTGTACTTTTAGGTAACGTTATTATATTGATGTGGTCAAGAATTACTGTGGAAAGAATTAGACGCCTACAAGGTGAAGTTCAGGTACTTAGAAGAAATAATTATCAAGAACCGATTGAAATTGATGGTAACGATGAAATCACGGATCTTGCAAAAACAATTGAAAAGATGCGTCAAGAAATTCAATACGCTGAAAAAACAAAACAAGAAATGCTTCAAAATATTTCTCATGATTTTAAAACACCGATTGCAGTTATTCAATCTTATGCTGAGGCGATCTCTGATGGTGTATCAGATATCAGTGAAGCAGAAGTTATTATCAAGCAAGCAGAAATGCTCAATCAAAAAGTTAAGCAACTTCTTGAACTCAATAAGCTTGAATATTTAAAAGACCCCAGTGAATTCGAAGATATAAAAATTAAAGATATCATTATCAATATCGTCAATAACCAAAAGTATCGTACAAGCATCACATTTGAAACGGATTTAGATGATTCCACATATTTTGGAATCAAAGAAAACTTTTATACTGCGTTCTCCAATATTATTGATAACGCACTTCGTTATGCAAAAACAAAGATCGTTGTCACACTAAAAAATAAAAAGCTCACCTTCTTTAATGATGGCGAGCCTATTAGTGAAAATTTTATTGACCATGTGTTTAGACCCTATGAAAAAGGTTCAAATGGACAGTTCGGTTTAGGAATGAGTATCGTTCAAAAAACGTGTGCCCACTTTAATCTTTTACTTAAAGTAGAAAACATAAACGATGGTGTCATGTTTACTATAGAGCCTCTTTAATCATACGGGCTCTTTCTTTATATTCATCGACAGAAAGATTACCCTGATTATTCTTAAGTTTAAACAAGTTATCATCAGCTTTTTCATAGCGCGGAATGATGTGCATATGAAAGTGGAAAACTGTTTGTCCTGCCATTTCACCGTTGTTCGATAAGATGTTTACCCCTCGTGCTCCAAATGCTTTTTGGATTGCTTTTGATAACTTCACAACAACTTCAAACAAATGACTTGCAGTCTTCTCAGGTACCTCAAAGATATCTTTATATTCGACTTTGGGGACGACTAATGTATGTCCTTTGGTTGCTTGTGAAATGTCTAAAAATGCGACGACATAATCATCTTCGTAAACGTAATGTGCAGGGATTTCCTTGAGAATAATTCTTGAAAAAATACTAGGCATAAAAACACCCCCTTCTTGGCTTTATTCTATCACATACCGATTGAAAAGAAACACCATAAATGATATAATCACTACGTATATAAGGAGGCTTTATCTATGAAAAAAATTCCAGTGGGTATTTCAGGTCGTCATTTACACCTTACCCAGGAACATCTAGAGACGTTATTTGGTCAAGGATACCAATTAACCGTATTAAAAGAATTATCTCAACCAGGTCAGTACGCAGCTGAAGAAAAAGTTGATGTTGTTAGTCCTGACGGAAAGCTACTTGCAGGCGTTCGTATCTTAGGTCCTGTTCGTAAAGCATCACAAGTTGAAATTTCAAAAAGTGATGCCATTCGTTTTAAATTTGTTGCTCCCGTGAGATCATCAGGTGATGTTAAAGGTTCTGGTGCAGCAACACTTATTGGTCCTAAAGGGCAAGTAACAATCAATGAAGGTGTTATTATTGCCGATCGTCATATTCACTTCTCACCTGAAGAAGCAAAAGAATTTGGTGTAACAGATCGTCAAGTTGTTTCAATTAAGGTTGGAGGCATTAAAGCTGGTATCTTAGATAACGTATTATGCCGTGTTCATCCTGAATTTAGACTTGATTGCCATTTAGATACAGATGATGGAGCTGCATTCATGCTTTCAACAGGTGATACTGTAGAACTCGTTAAATCATATACCATCAACGAATAGTGCCTTCCTTAGGCACTTTTTTACACGAGGAGGTTTCATGTGAAGAAACTACCCAAACAACAAGTTTTTAAAGATCCAATCTATGGTTTTATCCATGTTGATGATCTTCTCTTTAAGAAAATCATTGATTCTGAGTTATTTCAAAGACTTCGTCGAATCCGACAATTATCGGGTGTTCAGATGGTTTTTCATGGTGCTGAACATTCTAGATTTGTGCATAGTCTGGGTGTTTATGAAATCGCCAATCGGTTTTTGACGGTTCCAGATATTAAAGAAGTGCTAACAGACCGTGAAAAAATGCTTTTTTTAGCTGCGGCATTACTCCATGACATCGGTCATGGTGCTTATTCCCATGCCTTTGAAACAACGTTTGGTGTGAATCATGAAGAAATTGGTGCTAAACTCATTACAACCAATAAAGAACTCCGCTCGATTCTTGATTTAGAAGATGGACACTTTGCAGAAGATGTTGCTAAAATACTAAGAAAAGAAAAGAAGTTTCCTTTGATTGAACAACTCATTTCTAGTCAACTTGATGTAGACCGCCTAGATTATTTAGAAAGAGATGCATACTATACAGGTGCAGCTTATGGGCATATTGATGTGGACCGATTAATTCGTGTTCTTTATATCAAAGATGGTAAAGTTGTATTTAAGTTATCAGGCATTCACGCGATTGAAAACTATTTGATTGCGCGTTACCACATGTACTGGCAAGTCTATTATCATCCAGTTGCACGTGCTTATGAAGTGAATCTAGAAAAGATTTATAAACGTGTGAAGTACTTACTTGAAACAGATTATCCATTTGAAAGTAATGTAGAACCTTTAAAACGTATTATGAATGACTCAAATGATTTAGATGCTTATATTGAAATCGATGATTTTTATATTAACGGACTTATCGCAAGTTTCTTAAAGTCAAAAGATAATATTTTAAGACATTTAGCGCATGATTTTATGAACCGAAAAATCTGGGGATATATCAATGACACCGAAGAAAATAAAAATCGAATTCAAGAGATTAAAGCATCATTTTTACCTGAAGAGGTAGAATTTTTTACAACCTATAGAACAGTATATAATAGCACGTATCGTGATGATGGTGAAGGCTTCGGTGATAAGATTTATATTTTACTTGAAAATGGTAGGATATCATCCCTCAAAGATCAATCAAAGATCATTGAAAGTCTGATGCTATCGGGTACAAAAAATGATCCTAAGTTTTTTTATCGCAAACAATGAGACCACAGGTATTTGTTGTTGAGGGAAAAAACGATCAGTTTCGTTTAGAAAGTGTTTTAGATCATCCACTTGTTGTTACCATTAACGGTAGTGCGATTGATGAAGATAAAATAAACATATTAAAAAAACTCGATGAAACACACGACATCATTTTATTCTTTGATCCTGATCATGCAGGAGCGCGCATTAGAAGACTTGTTTCAAAAGAATTGAAATCAGTCTATCATGCTTTTCTTGATCAAGAACAAGCACGAAGTAAAAATTTAAAAAAAGTTGGTGTTGAACATGCGAGCAAAGAAACCATTTTAAATGCACTATCCAATATTCAAATGGTTAAACATGAGATGAAAAGTGATATCACATATACGTTCTTACATGACGTAGGGCTTACCGGGTCAAAGACATCAAAAAAATTAAGAGAGATTGTGTGTCAAAAACTAGGTATTGGCTTTACGAATGGAAAAACGCTCTATCATAGACTCCACATGTTTGGCATTAACCAAGATAAAATATTAGAGGTTATCAATGAATCATCAAGCGAAGAAGAAATTCGGACAGAACTTCTTAAGAGATAAAAATCTTTTAATGAAGATTGTTCGTGAATCACATATCGAAAATAAACATGTCATTGAGGTTGGTCCCGGTCAAGGGGCATTAACCTCTTATTTAGCTGAACAAGCAACTGATGTTTTTGCGTATGAAATTGATGAAACATTAAGACCCATCTTAAGTGATCTTGAAAATAAGTACAAAAACTTAAAAGTCATTTATGGTGATTTTCTTGAAGCTGACTTATCTATATATGAACATGATATCCATGTGGTCGCCAATGTACCCTACTACATAACGACGCCGATTCTATTCAAACTTCTTGAATCGAAAAATATTAAAACTGCATCGCTCATGATTCAAAAAGAAGTATGCGACAGATTGCTAGCTACAAAAGATTCGAAAGACTATAATGCCCTATCAGTCATCTTACAATACCAAGCACATGCATTCAAAATGCTTGATGTTAAAAGACATATGTTTTATCCTGTACCTAATGTGGATAGTGCAGTTATCCGTATTGAAAAAAGAGATGTTCGTCTAATTGATGAAGATAAAGAAGCGTTTTTTATCAAATTTGTCAAAGGTACTTTTAAGCAAAAGAGAAAAACCATGGTAAATAATCTACATGAAGCTTTTGGTATCTCTAAACAAGATCTTGAATCTTATCTAAGAAATCAAAACATTTCAATTCAGACACGCGCTGAAGCATTAACTTTGGATGAGTTTATTAAGCTAGCAAAGGAGTGGCCATATGATCGTTGAGTATGCATTCGCTAAACTAAATCTAGCACTTGATGTTGTTAGAAAAAGAAATGATGGCTTTCATGATTTAAAAATGATTATGGTACCTCTTGAACTTTCTGATATATTAACATTTGAAGAAAGTAAAGAAATCATTTTAGAATCCAATGTTTCAATCGAAAATAACGCTATATTAAAAACAGTACATCTAATGAAAGAAATGTTTAATGTCACTGACGGCGTTAAAATAAAACTTGATAAAAGAATTCCAATCGGTGCTGGACTAGGTGGCGGATCTGCCGATATAGCAGCAACCGTAAGAGGTTTAAACCAATTATGGAATCTCGATTTATCCATCAAGATATTAGAAGAGATCTGCCTAAAGTTGGGATCAGATACTCTGTTTTGTTTACACAATAAAACAGCTTATGTCTATGGACGTGGAGATAGCATGCTCTTCATACCAACACCTCCGATCAAATCAGTATTTCTAGTTTATCCAGAGATATCTGTTTCAACGAAGGAAGTATTCTCAAATCATCAAATCGTATTTAATCCAAAAAAGTTTAACCAGTTATTTACCCTATATGTTAATGAAAAATATCAAGCATTTTTTAAGAAAACTTATAATGTATTAACAGAGACAACACATAAGCTTTATCCTGAAATTTCACACCTAGAGAGAAAAATTCTAAAAATAAATAAAAATTCTCGGATGAGCGGAAGCGGTTCCACCGTTTATATTCCTGTATTTAAAGAAAATGAAGATAAAATCGCTAAAAAATGTGAGAAACTACCCTATAAAGTTCTCAAAACCCAGGTAAAACGCTAAAATATGTTTAAAGTATCATAGAAATATGCTATAATTTGGGTATAAATCATGGACGTCTTGGAGGGCAAAATGAAAATTACTGATGTGAGAGTGAAGCTTGTTAGCAGTGAAAGCAGACTTAGAGGTGTAGCAACAATTACTTTCGACGAAAGTTTCGTTGTGCATGATATCCGTATCATTGAAGGTGAAAACGGCATCTTTGTTGCAATGCCAAGCAAGAAAACACCCAATGGTACATTTAGAGATATTGCGCATCCTATTCACGGTGAAATGCGTAAGATGATTGAAGATGCAATTGTCGTTGCGTATAACGAAGCGTTATTAAATCCAGTAACTGAAGAAGAAGAGTAAGATCTCAAATGCATGATGCACATAAAATCTTTTTTGCAGCCCGCTGCAAAGAGATTTTTTTTTAGTGGAAGTCATGGAAAATAAACCTTAATTCATGTATAATGAATTTAGAGATAACGAAGGAGTTGTTATTGGCTATGTCCATAGTG
>JAEWVV010000070.1 GCA_023458995.1 Bacillota bacterium | reverse complement strand
ACCCTGAAGCGTTTGAACAAGGCAAACTAAAGACTGAGGTTACTCATAAAAAGTAAACACGCGATGTGTTTCTTTTTTTCATATGAAAACATTTCTTAACTTTTGGAAGAAATTCTTTTTGATGGTTTGGGAAATCATCAAATCAATGAAATCAGTTAGAGGGATTATAGCACTTCTTATTAGTTATATGATTTACCATGGCTGGGCAGTTATCATCTTAGTGATAGGTACACTCTCAGGTAATGCATATTTAATAGGTCTTGGAAGTGCAGTCATTTTATTTTGGTTTGGTCCAGGGACACCCGTTATACCTCTGATTATTATTACTGCTTTCATTATTAGAAGATATTTGTTATTTGAGAAGAATGAAGCACTTAACCTTAAAGAAAAATGGAAAGAGTTAAATGAAAAGATGTCAAAAAAATGATATCTTTTTTAATGCATAAAATAGTCATGATATACTAAATATAAAGTCTAACAAACAGGGGTTAAAGATGAAGAAAAAAGTGATGATGATTAATAGTATCATTTTGATTGTCTTTTTAATCATTTTAGGGATGAGTTATCTATCCATACAAGTTATTCATATCGATTACAAAGATGTCTTGAAAGAAGACTATGATTTAGAGATCATTGAAACGTATGGTTCATTTGATGTTGATTTTGATCATTTTTTGAGTTTAGAATTACCGGGTGTTGATTTTAATATGGCAGTTAAGTTTAATAAAGCACCAAGAGATAAAAGACCAGATCAAGGGATTATGGTCAATTATCATTTAACTACGGATGGAGAAAAGATTGTTTATAGTTATCCATATCTAATGCGGTTTCAAAAACCAATAGACTTTGTTTTTGTCATCGATCAACCGCAAGATAAATCGATAAGTGATGTTTTAGATATCTTGAGAGGTTATTCTGAGTATGATTTGATTCGAGAAGATATAGAAAATCTTAAATTTGATCTAATGACTGGTATGGGAACAAAGATTAATCTTTATGAAGGTGATTTTTTAGAAGTTTTTGAAGCATATATGACAGGTGTCTTGTTTTTTGAACTAAGAGATCAAGATGTTATTTTCTTCTCCCATGATGATCAGTTATATCTCGTAGTTAAGCAAAATGATGAATATGTTTTTGTACTACCCAATTTGATGACGTTTGAAGAGTTTTTTGATTATCTAGACGATAGTCGTTAGAAATCATATCATTATAGATCATATGAATGATTTAGATATTGATTTACATATTTTATGACAATTTAAGAAAATACGTTAAGTAAACCGCTTTCGTGATACAATAATCTTAAGATTACGTAGTGAAAGGCGGTTTTTTCATGCTTTTTGATTCATATCAACTTAAAAACCTTAAAATCAAAAATAGAATCGTTATGCCACCCATGTGTATGTATAGCTCACTTGATGATGGTTTAGTTAAAGATTTTCATATCATACACTATGGTAGTAGAGCAATCGGTGGCGTTGGTTTAATTATCCAAGAAGCAACCGCTGTATTACCTGATGGTCGTATCACTAAAAATGACTTAGGCATTTGGAGTGATGATCATATACCAGGATTAAAGAATATTGTAAATACAATTCACCAGTTTGGTGCAGTTGCTGGTATTCAAGTAAATCATGCAGGAAGAAAAGCAAAAGTTGAGGATCCAGTCGGGCCATCAGCAATCACCTATGGTGGTGACTATAAAACACCAAGAGAAATGACTGAAAAAGATATTCAAGATGTCATTAAGTCTTTTGGCGAAGCAGCAAGACGTGCAGATATAGCGGGTTATGATTTACTTGAAATCCATGGAGCCCATGGTTATTTAATCTTTGAATTTTTATCACCTATTTCAAATTTGAGAACTGATAAATATAAAGATGGTAAAATCTTCTTAAGAGAAGTTTTAGAAGAAGTGATTAAATACTGGCCAAAAGAAAAAGTGTTAGCCTTGAGAGTTTCTGCATTTGAATATGTAGAAAAAGGTGTAACACCTGAAATGATTAGTGAGGCAATTAATTTTGTTAAAGATTTAGGTTTAGATATCATTGATGTAAGTTCTGGAGGAAATATTCTAGTTAAGATTAATGCTTATCCAGGATATCAATTAGAACTTGCACGAAAAGTAAAAGAACTAACCAAATTACCTGTTATTGGTGGCGGATTAGTTACCGATCTTAGAATGGCAGAACTTGCAGTTTCATCAGGAAAAGCAGATTTCATTTATTTTGGTAGAGAACTACTTCGTAATCCTTATTTAGTGATTAATGAAGCTAAAGAATTAGGTATCGATATAAAATATCCAGAACAATACATTAGAGGAAAGAAATAAATAAAAGAAAGAAGGATAAACATGCGTAAGTTCATGATTAAAATGGGCATCTTTATCATCATTTCAACATATGCGCTTTTTGATTACCGCATGCTTTCTTTTCAGAATAATAGATTACTTATAGCCAATTGGCATCAAGTATCGACATGGAGTGAAGTTGAGAGTTTGGTTGTCGATGCCAATCAAGCTGAAGTCTATCCTTCACGTGCGGTTAGACGTAGTAATTCTTATGATCAGAAGTATGTAGTCATCTATTTAGATAATAATTTCTATAACATTAAAGCAACCGACTTAGAGATGGCAAGAATTGAGAAGTTGATGGCAAGAGAACAGATTGATGTTGTAGCAATAGAGCCCTTGGATGCATGGTTTTATGGGTTGTTAGTTGTATTACTTATTATATTTCCAGTAATGAGAAAAGAAGAATCATATATTAATAAAGCTTAGAATAAAAATAGGGGGGGATACAACTGAAAATGCCAAATTTAATTCGAAGGATTCATCGTTATATTTGTTACGAGTGGATTTTTTTGATTTGATGATTTTCATGTGCATTAGACATAAATTTATTGTAAACAAGAACACAA
>JAEWVV010000069.1 GCA_023458995.1 Bacillota bacterium | reverse complement strand
CTCCATGCTGTGCAACTAAACCACCAGCAAATCCACTTGGCCATCCTTGCTCATCATAGATCCAAACTTCGATACCATACTTTTTGCATTGATCAATCGCAAACGTAAAGGCATCAAACCATTCTTTACCTAAATACTCGATTTCTAAACCAGCTCTTGCATGAACAAATACACCACCAATACCTTGTTCAAAAAACGACTTAATATCTCTTTCAATCTCATGATTAGTCATTTTGGAATTCCACGCCCAAAAGACTGTAGGCTTAAACGTTAACTGTTCCATAATCAATACTCAATAAGTGATGCACTTAACACCATCGCATACAACTGATGAAGAAAATCATTAGGATGATTAACATTATTTGCTGTTAAATCTACATATCTTTTTTCATCGATAAACGCTTGATGAACAGCTCCAACATTCACAGCGATAACGCCATCATATTGATTATCGAGATCGCTTAGTTCTTGAATGTAATTCGTTCCTTTACCATACTGTATTGCATCAGCGTTGGCCATCATTGCCCCAATCAAAATAAACTCTACAGTTTTACTCGACATACGTCTAATATCATCAATAATTAATTTAATGTTTTGTTTGAATGTTGCATCATCGACAAACATGGTTGAATCATTAACGCCAAAGTGGATTATGACTAAATCAGGGTCATACCCATAATCTGGATTATAAGCTCTCGTTAAAGCATTATTTTTGCCCCAATTTGAATCCATACCACCTTTTGCTGCAGATAGCAAGTTAATGTTACTACCATACTCTTTTGTCAATTCGTCAACAAATAACTCGGGAAATGATTTGCCATATGGTTCAATGTTCCAACTGATATATTGGCTATTTGAATCTTCATATAAACTTATAAGTCCACTTCCTGATGCGTTATTCCCAGTTGAAATGCTATCTCCATACACAACAACATTGATATCCTCTTTATTTTGTAGTTTAAGTAATGTATTGGGAAGATTAGTTCCTTGGAAAGATTGTTTATAACCTAAATAATCATCTGTGTTATATTCATAGGTCACGAAAATTTGATGTGTAAAAAGGAATGATGATTCAGTATAAAGTACATTTGAGTATCCTTTAGCGATTGCAGAGGTTGAACCAGGCTGTGTACTTAGTCCTTTATTTTCTGGCATATTGATCCCATATAAGACCGTTTTTTCAAGATATGGCATACTTGATTCTTGCTTTCTGATGATTTTATTTCCATCAATTTCATAATCAACGCCTTCTTTATACGTGATCGTAAGTGAACTATCTTTTACACTTATCATTTTTGTAGGATTAAACATCAGATTCCCACTTGTTTCCTGACCATCTTGAACTAACATAACCGATTCATTCTTCATCACTGAATCTAACCAAAATGGTTTAAATTCTAAATCATCTGTATTCATATTTTTCTTACACCCAGCTATAAATAAACACGATAGCATACATATTCCCATGAGTATTTTTTTCATCGTAGAGAACCTCTTCCTATTCGAGACTTTTTTCTAAACAATTCACACGATGAACACCTTGTTCATCAATAAGATACGATTGAAACTCATAGCCATTTAAATCAATTTCTAGACTCAGTCCCATATTGGTAATATTGACTTTTGTGTTTTGTCTTTGAGCAGAAGTGTTAAATAGACGAATGATATATCCATTTTGGCTTTCTGCTTTTTTAAAAGCTGATAAACTAATTTGTTTATTTTCTATGTTCAAGAATGGCTGAGGTTTTGTTCCTGTACCTGTAGGAAAGTAATTCATGACATATGGTTTTTCATGGAGCATCATACTCTTAAAACCAATCTCTTCAGTTACATCATTTGCATCACCTGAGCAAATGATAAAACTAAATTGTCTTTCACCTAAATCGATTCTATTGTTATAACGGTCAGTTTCAAGAATTTCCCTGTCATTAATTGGATGTGCACAGTAAGCACTACTATTGATTAAAGTTTGATTAATTGCTCCATCAATAGAATCAGATCCATGGTTACCAAAATTGATAATGCCTAAAGCTTTGTTTTGGCTCTTAATCATGACATAATCATGTGCAACCTTTTCGTTTCCATCAGCAACTAGTTCATTCACACCATATGCTGTTTTTCCATAATAATGTTTTGATTTAATGGTTGTTGGTACATGCATCTTTAATTTGATATCTCTTTCTTGATTAAGGAGTTTAATATCGATTTTTAAATCAGTACCATGCTTTGGAATGGTATAATTGACAACCATTTTTGAATCATTATATTTAAGGAACGTTTGAACAACCGTTCTGATATCGCCATCTTCAATGATATTGATGTTGTTACCATTTTTAACATCCGTAAATTTAAGCACGTCAGCTTTTTCCATCAGTTTAAACTGTCCAAAAACTTTTTTATAATCATCATAGAAGAAACCCCAAGGGTCACAACTATTTTCAACAATCTGGAACTCTATACTTCCATCAAGGAATGGATGCTTATCGATTGTTATTTGATGAATCAAACCTGTATCTTTGTCTATTTTGACAAATAGTCTACCATTGTCAAACTCATACTTTTGTTTGCGAACATGATTAACAACAGGTTTAGAAACTGTATAACAACTGAATCTTTCTACACTAAATGGATCAAGTTCAGCTTCAAAAACTACCTTTTTACGCCAGTCAAGAGGTAAGTCACTTGATTCTTTTTCAAGTTGTGAATCAATCTTTTTTCCATGATGATAAACTTCTATATCATAAAAATCAGTTAAACTCCAATTTTGATCTGCAAGCATAAATTCAGCTTCAATAACTACCCTAATCTTATAAGGATGAGGATTATATGCAAATACAGGATATTCTCCTTGATCTGCTTTTGGCTGACCTTTTGTTAGTGCGAAAAAGCTCTGTAATTTGACTTTATCTGTTTCTTCTAAACCATGACCTAAAGTGCGTAATGAAGTCTCTTCTGCTTCTTTAATATCAGAGCCAGGAAGAATGTCATGAAATTGAGAAAAAAGTAAATCCTCTTCTGCACGTTTGAGCGCATCTATTGGATATTGCATGCCATTCATATGAGCATGTGCTGCCATCTTTTCTGCACTATATAACTCATTTTCTAATCGCGCATGTAACTGTTTAATTCTCACTTGTGAGGTATAACATCCCATATTCACATGATTTAAATCATCTGTTTCTTTTAACTCATGCTCATATTTTTTGACTTCCTTAAAGTAGTCTTCAGGAGTGGAATGAATAAATTCTATGTTTGGATACTTCTTTTGGATATCCTTGATGATTTGATAATCTTGTCTTGATGGTCCACCACCATGATTACCAACACCCCATAAGAAAAGTTCATTGCGTATTTCTTCTGGTTTTGATAAAAATGGTATGAGTTTCTTATCCACTTGACCAAGTAATGAGTTATAACCATCACTAACGCGAGCTACGATTACTTGGCTTTTGTTAAAACCTTTCCAAATCATGTTGATTTCACTTTCTTTAGTGCTAGGTCTTGATACGATATAGGAATCATAGCCAGCATCATTAAGGATTTGTACTAATCCTCTTGAGTGACCAAATGAATCAAAATTGATTGCTGTTGTTGGACGTTTAAAGTTTTCAAATTTCTGTTCGAAATAATTGAGTCCTTTTAGTATATGTCTAATAAAGCTCTCACCAGAAATCATATTACAGTCGGGTTGGATATACCATCCACCCATAATATGCCATTTACCTTCTTTGACTAGTCTTTGGATACGTTCAAAAAGTGGATAGTCAAACTTTTCTACCCATTCATAAAGCAATGATTCATTATGGCAAAACACATATTGGTCAAACTCTTCACAAAAATCTGCTGCTGCGGAAAATGTAGTAATTGTAGCTCCAACACCTTCCTGCCATTCCCACTGCCATACAGGGTCAATATGCGCATTTGATATTAAATGTATTTTTTTCATCTCATTGCTCCTTATTATCATAAATCAAACTTCGAATATACTTCTTTTTCACACCTAAACTAATATTTGATTTTTTATCGTATATCATTTGAACAATTGAATAGCCTATTGCAGTAGCTTCAACGGGTCCATTGATCACTTTCATTTGAGTATACAATTCTGTTAATTGATTTAACAATCTGTTTTGAGATCCTCCGCCAACGATGTTGATATAATTAAATTTTGATCCAACAATACACTCCAAATCATAGATTGATTTTGCATATTCTTTGGCTAAAGAATTAAAAACTAAGAAGTAAATTTCTCCAATATGCTCTGGATGTTTTTTATTTTGCTTAGCTAAATGTGTATAGATTGCTTGCGTCATCGATTTTGGTGATAAAAACAGATTATTATTAACATCGATAGTTTCGTTGTAATTATTATGTGCTTCTGCCATTTCTGTGATTTCAGCATACGTTAAGTCAGGATGATTCTCCTTTTTTAACTGTTGAATGATCCACATACCCATAATATTTTTTAAAAATCTATTTTCATTTCCATATGCAGATTCATTTGTGAATCCTAACTTATATGCACTCATATCATTAATTTTTTCTTTTGTTAGTGTTCCCAGTAGTGACCATGTTCCACTTGAAAGAAAAATAGTTGAATCATCTGAGTAAGATCCAAGAACAGCACTCGCTGTATCATGTTGACATACTGCAATAACCGTTGGAGAATATCCAATGATACGAGAAACACTTTGTTTTACTTTGCCAATTAAAGTTCCTGGTTCTACAATCACAGGGAAATGCTCAAGTGTAAGTCCAAGTTGATTAAGAACAACATCACAATAAGTATCTCCTGTCATATTCATGAGTCCAGAAGTTGATAAGATCGTTTTCTCATTTGCTAAATATCCTGTGAGTATGTAATTAAGATACGATGGCAACATCACAATCTTTTTGGCTTTATCGAGCCTGCCAAGTAATCTATCACTATATAATTGATAAACCGTGTTATAGACTTGTGGTTGAACACCTGTCAACTTATAGTAATCAACTTGATTGATCTGTTGATGAAATTGCTTCATTGATTCAACAGTTCGTTGATCTCTGTAAGAAAAGACATCTCCTATAATGTAATTGTTTCCATCAAGCAAACAATAATCGACTC
>JAEWVV010000068.1 GCA_023458995.1 Bacillota bacterium | reverse complement strand
ATTCGATTTCAACTTTTGGTTGACCAACGATTTCATAATCAGGATGATTTTGTGCTTCATGCATCTTGTGGTGAAGAACGTGGTTTAACGCATCTTCATAAAGTGATTCAACACCAAATTTTGATTCATAAATATTTCTTGGAACATGACCCTTACGGAATCCTTTAACTTCAACATCTTTTTGTACATGCTCAAATGCATGATCAAGGCCGTGTTCAAATTCATGTGCAGTCACATCAAAGGTGTATTTTACACGATTTGTGCTTAATTTTTCTACGATCATTTACTTATTTCTCCTACTTCATCTTTATATATTATCTTTTTTATAGACCTTTTTAATTATAACATATTTTTATCTAAGATAAAGGAAATTAACCAAACATTGAAGTTTTTGTGAAATTGCGTTAAAATAGATTTAAATGAAAGAAGGTCAAGACGATGATTGTTATTAAAGAAGTTAAAACAAGAAGAGATTCAATCTTTTTTACAGAATTCCCGAATAAAATGTATAGAAAAAATCCTTACTTTGTACCCGCATTATCCATGGATGAAAACAATGTATTTAATCCAAAAAAGAACCCTGTATTTGAATATTGTGAAGCGATTCGTTATTTAGCTTACCAAGATGGTAAAGTTGTAGGTCGTATTGCTGGTATTATTAATCACCAATTAAATAAAGCATATAACGTCAAGAAAGCACGTTTTACACGCTTAGATATGATTGATGATCTTGAAGTTACAAAAGCTTTAATTAATACCGTAACGAAATGGGCATTAGAAAAGGGTATGGATACTTTAATTGGTCCAATCGGATTTACCGATTTAGACCGTCAAGGTATGCTTGTTGATGGTTTTGACCAACTCAATATGTTCATCACCATTTATAATGCTCCATATTATATGAAACATATCGAAACACTTGGATTTGTTAAAGATGTCGATTGGACAGAAAAAAAGATTACATGGCCAACTGAAGTTTCTGAAAAGATTCAACGCGGTGCTGAGATTGCACGTAAGAGATATGGTTATGAACTGATTAAATGTAAAAACAAAAAAGAAATATTTAAGTATATTTATGATGCATTTGATATGTATAATGTCGCATTCAATGAACTTTACGGCTTTTATCCAATCACTCGAAAAGTGATGGACTATTATATTAAACAAATGATTGCGATTGTTGCCTTAGAATATTTATGGTTTGTCCTTGATAAAGAAAAGAAAGTCATTGGTTTTACTTTGATTATGCCAAGTTTAGCGATTCCTAATAAGAAATCAAATGGTAAACTTTTCCCACTTGGATTATTTAGATTCCTACGCGCAAATAAAAAGCATGACATGATTGACTTAGGCTTTATCGCGATTGATCCTAAACATCAAGGTAGAGGTATTATTGCTTTAATGTTTGAAGATGGTATTAAAACCGGTATTAACCATGGTGTTAAGTTCGCTGAAACAGGTCCAGAACTTGAACTTAATACTGCGATTCAAAATCAATGGAAAGACTTTGAGTACGTTGAACATAAACGTAGACGTTGTTACACTAAACCAATTGCTTAAAAACAAAAAGGCAAAATTTGCCTTTTTTTTATGTCCAAGATACGATTAATTCCATTTTACCATCAAGGTTTAAATCATAAACTTCACCTGTGATGATCAGATGATCACCTTTACTTAGAGTATAACCATTGAGCATTCCTTTACCATCGATGACTGATACTAATTTAAAATGGTTAGATTTTAAATTAAGTTCACCTGAAATAGACCATCTTTCTACAGTAAAGAATTCATTTGAAACATAACGTGTAATGACTGAATCCTTATACTTAAGTGTTTTAACATCTGGAGTCATATCTTGATGTGGAACATTAGAGACTAAAATGGATTTTTCAATATGAAGATCTCTTGGTTTTCCTTTATCATCTACGCGGTCATAATCATAGACACGATACGTTGTATCTGATGACTGCTGCGTCTCAAGAATAAGTAATCCTTTACCTAAAGCATGTATTGTACCTGAAGGTACATAGATGAAATCACCAGTTTTGACTTCTTTTTCAATTAAAAGTTCTTTAAACTGATTGTTTTCAATCATACTTCTTAATTCTTCTTTTGTTTTTGCATGATGACCATAAATGATTTTAGCACCAGGTTCAGCTTCTAATACAACCCAACATTCTGTTTTTCCTAAATCATGCTCATGTTTGATTGCATACTCATCATTTGGATGGACTTGTACGGATAAGTCGTCATTTGCATCTAATATTTTTGTTAAAAGTGGAAATTTAGGTGACTGTAAATGATTGAACAACTCACGATCTTTTTCATAGAGATCTTGAAGTGTTCTTCCTTTAAAGCGACCATTTTTAATGATGGATGATCCGTTAGGGTGTGCTGATATCGCCCAGCATTCGCCTGTTTTTTCATAGGGTAGTTCATAGCCAAAGCGAGTTTTAAGTTTTTGTCCACCCCAAATACGTTCCTTAAATACGGGTTCTAAGAATAATATGTCCATGTTGTTCACCTCAAGTTTTATTATACGTGAAGTTCATCTATTTTTAAAATGATAATTTCATTTTAGATATTCTAACATTTTTTAATCATAAAAAAATAAGCAAGACGGCTTGCCTATTATGTATTTCTATATTGTCTTAGATATTTGATAATCTCATCATCTTTTTTAGGTTTTAAGAAGAAATAACCTTGAGCTGAGTGACAACCTAATTTTTCTAATAGATCGGCTGTTTCTTTGTCTTCAATACCTTCAATTAAGACTTCATAACCCAATTGCTTAGCTAAATCAATGGTTGCTTTAACGATATGCT
>JAEWVV010000067.1 GCA_023458995.1 Bacillota bacterium | reverse complement strand
GTGCTGGTGCAGTGTTTGTTCCACTGATTGTTGCATGAATGTTCATCGATGATGAAACATTCACGAGTTGAGCAGTTGATACACCGATAATAACCCCGACTAATCCACCTAACGCAAAGTAGTTATTACTTGTTCCGTTATATGCGTTGGTCGCATAAAAATCACCTGATGTATGACTGTTTTCAATTAGACCATGGTTTTCAGCAACCAAACCACCAGAGTCAATCGCTGCATAACCTGATCCAGATGCTGTAATAGTCGCATAAATAGTGACATCAGCACTTGAATTTCGAATCGTACCATAATTTACACCAGCAATGGCACCAACTTTAATAAATTGGTCTTGTGAACTATTCACATTCACATCAACGTTGATTACACCGTTATCTATGAACACATTTTCTATGATTCCGTAATTAGTACCCACAACAAAACCTGCTGTTTGACTTCCAACATCAGAAGTTGTTTCTAAAGAACCATCGGTAACCGTAAGATTTTTAATCGTACCTTCATTATTATTGAATATTCCTACATTATCTTGATTTTCTGTACTCAGATCATAGATGACAGTATTCCCTTGTCCATCAAGAGTTCCTGTAAAGTTTTCCTGAGGAACAAACGTATCATCAATGATGATATCTTCAACTATAACATAGTCTCCATCAATCGGATATTCTGGATATTCTTCTGAACCAATCATGTCCAAAGTGATGACATTTTCTCCAGGTTCATTACCGATACCTGCGTTTGCATCATCAGGAATATGAGGCCAATCACCGATTATGATGGCTCCATCACCAGTGTTATGAGTTCCGTAAACTTGATTTGCCCAATAAGCAAATGAAAAAGAAATGTTAGATACAACAAGGATTGTTAACAAGATCTCAACGATCAATTTTCTTTTTTTCAGAGTTTACCCTCCTAACTTTTCAAACCTAAATGATATTAATTTAATGACCAATCAATCTCATGAAGATGATGATCTTTTAAAAACGCGTTTGTTTTAGAAAATGGTTTTGATCCAAAAAATCCGCGATGTGCTGATAATGGAGATGGATGTGGTGCTTTGATGATCAAATGTTTATGTGTATCAATAAATGGTATAAACTTTTGTGCATGTGCTCCCCACAAGATAAATACGATTGGATGTTCTTTATTGTTTAAAGCCTTAACAATTTCTAACGTGAATTCTTCCCATCCTCTTTTTTGATGACTCATCGGTTGATGAGCAACGACGGTTAATACTGTATTAAGTAGTAATACGCCTTGTTTTGCCCATTCGGTAAGATTACCTGTTTTTGGATAATCTATTTTTAGGTCACTTACAAGTTCTTGGTAGATATTCTTTAGTGAAGGTGGATAATCCCCTTGTTCAACAGAAAAAGCCAAACCATGAGCTTGACCAAGATTATGATATGGGTCTTGACCGATAATGACAACCTTAACATCTTCATAGGGTGTTAATTTAAAACATGAAAGTCTTTTATCTTTTGGAGGTAGCACAAGATGCTTATGATCTTCATCTTTAAGGAATGTAACAAGTGATTGAAAATAGGGTTTCGCTAATTCAATTTTAATAAGTTCATCCCACGTCATGAGGTTTCTCCTTTGGTTTCTTTAAATATTTAATCAAAATGACAATAATCGCTATATTTAAAACGATAAGTCCTAAAAAGATAGGGTTTTGTACAAGAACCATACCAAATGTGATAATTGATCCAACCATTGGTACTTTAAATGAGACTTTACCAATGACATCATCATACGTGATTTCAACTGGATCTCCGTTTGAATCATTCCATGTATCAAAACTACCATCGTTATGATATTTCCTGTAATCTTTCGTTTTAATGATGATTTTTCCGTCTTCATGATAGAAATCTGCAATATAATGCGTAACCTTACTCCTCTTATAGATCGTATTACCTTCATGATCAAGTTTTACTGTTGGTAAATACGTATAAAAAGTGATGATTTCTCCAACACTTAAATTCTCTTCTTCTATCTTTGTTACAATCACTAAATCATTTACTTTGATTTCTGGTTCCATCGAGGGTGAAACAACAACAAAACCTTTGAAACCAAGAATATCCATTGTTTTTGAAGGTAAAATGATCTCCAAAACAATAAACATCAAAAGAATTGATGCGAAGATATAAAAGATAATATTTCCAATTTTTTTCATCATATGTTTAGTCATCATTCACCTAATAAAAGAACCTTTTCTTAACAGAGAAGGTTCACTTTTTTTCTTTGGGTTTTCGGATAAAATAGTAATAGATTATTCCCATAATCAATACTTCAATGAAGAAAAGTGATAGGAAACCTCTAGGTGTCGTCGATACATAAAAGACGGTAGAAAGGTTATTTGCATGGTGACTGAAGGTTGCTCTTATTTCATCTTCTTGATATGTATTTTTGACAAAATATCCAAATGTTGTATCGAGTGTTCTGTTGACTTCATCAATTGCAACTACTTCTTCAACCCAATACAAATCTGTACCAAACTTTCCAAAGATAACAATGCGGTCCCCTATATTCACGTCTTCAAACTTGAATTTTCTAACATAGATCACATCCGATGTTAACTCTTCATCAAGTTCTTGATCATTAGGAACTGCAAGCATCGTCGTTAACCCTAGAATGTTAACTGCACGATCTTTGAATACGATTGGTATAATTGAGAATACCATGTATATAGCCATTAATCCAACAATAATCCAGTAAATGATTTTACTGATTTTTGATCTTTTGTTATGACTTACTACTTTTTTCTCATTATTAATTTCAGCTATTGGTTTATTCTGCTGTAATTGCAGTTTTAGGACAAGTTGCTCAGTTGTAAGAAATTCATTCAATCAAATCACGTCCTAAGCTTCTGGTTTTTGTTCTTCTTTTTTTTCCTTTTTACCAGATTTAACGATATAAACAATAGCACCAATGATTATCACGTTAACAGCAACCGCTGCGATACCAAAAGGGCTCTTAATAAAGTTAACGAAGACACCGAGTTGTCTAACACGAAATTGATAGACACCAATAACATCATCACCTGATAAAATCCATGTATCTGGAACTGTGCTGCCATATCGATTGGTTCTAATTCTATATCCATCTTCTGTTTCTGTAATGGAATTGATATAGTGAGTGACAACTTCTTTTGTTCCGTTATAATCGATATCTGCTCTAAAGGTAATGATGTCACCTGGATTTAACTTATCAACATTAGGATTGGTTACGATAATTAAATCATCGACATCAATCACAGGTTCCATACTTTCAGTAACGACGACATACGGTTTAAACTGGAACACTTTGATTGTCATATTTGGTAAAAAGAGTTCAAGTAAAATATAGAGAATCAACAATCCTGCTAGTGCAAAAAAGACGATTGACCCGGCTAAACTTAATGCTTTCTTAGTTTTCGTTTCCACGATATCATTCCCCTCAAGAGATTGTTTTAATCAGGGAAATTATAACATAAATTGCATAGTTTGTGTATGTTTCTTATAAATAATGCTAGCTATTACTATAAAGTGCCCAGTAAGCCTCTGAACCTGCTTGTCCTGGAGTAATATTAGTCGATGTTGCAAGCGCAATATATGCTACATTTTCGTAAATCGCAATATCATTTTGATTATATCTATTATAGGACTGGTAATATAGAGTACCAACACGGTTCCATGCGTTGTTGACGCTACCGGGAATTACGTTATTATTTGCATTGTTTGCGTTAACAACACGATATGCGAAGTCTTGATAAAAGACATAATCATTTAGCTGATAAACATTAAACCAATGCCATTCTGAATCATTGATTAGATTCCATGCATTATAGAATGTCCCTGGTTCATGCGCATTTGCGTTAGTTTCATTAACAACTTTAAAAATGTTGCCGTTATGGAAAACATAGCTGTTTGATGTATATCTGTTATAGGGTTGATATGTATCTGTGTCAACTCTATTCCATGCATTATAAGACGTTCCTGGTTCATTTGCGTTTGCATTTGTTAGATCTGAAGGTTTATAAATACCTCCATTATGAATCACATGGTCTGTTGCAACATAAACATTAAACCAACGCCATTCTGCAGTGTCAATTTGATTCCACGCATTGTATGCTGTACCTGGAGCATAACTTCTTGAACGCGATTGGTTTACAGACTTATAGACTTTCCCGTTGTAGATAACGATATCATTGACATTATAATTCGTACCAGCTGTATAAGGATTGACTGATGTTAATGTCCATGGTCCACCACTTGTTGGTACGTTATTTTGAGTCCACCAACCAGCCTTATAATACAACCCATTATACTTAACAATGTCATTGGTATTATAAATAGCATAAGGACTCCAATCGATAGATCCCTTTAATCGCCATGAACCGTTTGTTCCTGGAGTAGCATCTAAGTTATGACCGAGTGCTGCATAATAGAGTGTTCCATTATAGATGACATGGTCATTGAGTTGATATGTAACATTGGGATTCCACTGGATTGTACCTAACTGTCTCCAATGCAATGATGTACCTGGTACATTTTGATGCAGCGAGTAATTTACTGTTGCAATCCATAATTTGTTGTTATAGAGTACAACATTATCTTTTGTGTACGCTTGACCAGATGACCATTCAAAAGAATGCATATCAAACCAACCTTGACCATTCGTACCAGGTTCATTGCTGTTAGCAATGCCTGAGTTAAGAGCTTTATAGAATGAATCGTTATGAAGGACTATATCATTTTCTGAATAAGTATTTGTTGGAACATAAATATGTGTAATATCATTAAATGATCCATAAGTGGCAGTAGAAGGTGGTGGTGTTGTTGTATATCCGTTATTTAGGATTTGATATATTTTACCTTCATACCAAACATAATCACCAACACTGTAGATAGCACCTAACACAAATTCAGGAATACCTGTTGGTGCTCCTGCTTCAAGTCCCCATTCACCAATATAGATAAATTCTGCTTTATCAGATGTCGAATCAGAAATACCTGATGCAAAATAGGCAAATGATGAGGATACTAAAAAAGAGGATATCAAAACTAAAAAAATGATAACTGAAAGTTTTAATTTACTTGATAAAGTTTTCATTTTATATCCTCCTTTCATTTACTAAAGGCGGCTAACTAATAGCCGCCATTTGATTAAAGATATAAGTGGTAACTTAATTGATTAAGCTGCTGGAGTTGATGTAGCTGCAACGCTAAATGATAATGTTAAAACAACATTTTGATTAGCAACTGCTTGATAGAGTGCAATTGTTCCTGGTTCATTCATTGTTACTGTTACAGTGACTAATGTTGGAGCAGCTGCATCAGATGTAATGGAATATGATAGAGTACCTGTCACATTAAATAAACTTGATACATCAGTTGATCCTGCCATTGCAGATACTTTTGCAACAGTTAATGTGCTTTCTAAACCTTTCGCATCCCCACCATTTGCTGAATTTTCATCTGCAGATGTCCAGGTTACATTAAATTGTAATGTGAGTGATGTGATTTCATCGCCATCAGCAAAACCAGCTGGCACTAATTTTTGGTTTACGCCTTGGCTACTTACTGCTTCTGTGATACTAACTGCTGATTGTACAGTTTCACCGGCACCAACTTTAATTGTACCAGTTTTTTCATTTGAACTTGCTGCAATTCCAGCTGCCCAGAATGCATATGTGAAACCTGATGTAATCACTGCTAACATAACTAATACACTAATAATTAAACCTCTTTTTTTCATGCTTTTTCTCCTTGTTATTTCTTTTCTTTTTTATTCTTTACTATCTTTTTTAACTTTCTCTTGGTGTTACACTAAAGTTGATTTTAAAACTAATCGTTTCTCCCTTAATAAAGTTATATGCAGCCTCTGAATCTTCTACATTCACTAAACTAGGGTCTAAATCTCTTTCGATCGCTTCTGCTGAATCGATAGGTTCTTGTATTTTTACAACAACCCTTACGGTGACAATGCTGTTAAAAATCTCATACTCGAATTTATCTTTGGCTAGTCCAACTTGAACATCAACTAAATGAGCATATTCATCTGTTTCACCAATTTTTACATCAATTGCTTCTACAATGAGATTCATTGTTTGAACGAGTTCTTTATCAATTCTGACCTCATATTCAAACACAACTTCTTCGACTTCACCTTCGAAGAATACAAATCCTTCAGGAACTAGTCTGCCATTGAACTCATCTGATACTTGTTCAACAATTAAATTCGCATCTTCACCATCAAATCTGATAACGACGTTCCCTACTCTTGATACATCTTGCCAGTAAGCAAATGCTGCAGTTGATGTAAACCCAAGCGCTACGATCAATAAGATAATGATAACGATAGGAA
>JAEWVV010000066.1 GCA_023458995.1 Bacillota bacterium | reverse complement strand
CTGATATTATCATGCAAGCTTATCAAGTCCTTGATGAGCTAAAACGTGATCCAAAATATATATTAATGAAAGAACTTGATAAAAAAATAGGCGAACTATATCCATCAGAAATCAACGAATTTCAACGTTCTAAAGTCATTTATGATGATGTGATGGCAACCGGCGGTTCACATCACCCTGATTTTAAACAAGCGGTTAAAAGGTTTGCTGATGCCAAAACAGTTTTATATAGCAAAGAAGAGGTAAGTCTTTATTTCCAAACCGAAAAAGCGTTTCAAGATGAAATTAATGACTTTTTAAAAGAGATGACCGATGCTGTTTCATCACATATCAAAACACCAAATAAACTCGGAATCGTTCAAAAAGGAGGTAGTTGTCATGTACGCTAACCGTATGCAGTATGTTATCTTTTATCAAGGTAAACAAGTGTTAGAGAAACTAAAAACACTACCTGTTGATATTGCATTTATATCTGAAAAACAAGGTTATGTAGTTGTCTATGGCGATAAAGATATAGAAGCACAATTAAAAAAACAACTCAAAGATGTTAAAGGATTTAAGCATGTTGGCACATCACAAACATTCGATCAAAATTTAAATTTTTAATGTGTTAAGTAAAAAGACTTGACACCAAAAGAAATTACGTTATAATAGTAATGGTAATTATTGATTAATAGAAAGAGAGTGAATATAAATGGTAAAAATTCGTTTACAACGCTTTGGTTCGAACAAAGCACCATTTTACAGAGTTGTAGCAAGTGAATCAAACAGATCCAGAGATGGTAAGTTTTTAGAAATCGTAGGAACATATGATCCTTTAAAAGGTCTTGTTAATGTCGATGGCGAAAAAGTACAAAAATGGATTGACAATGGTGCACAACCCACAGATACTGTAAAGAGTTTATTAAAGAAATACAGCGTTTTAAAATAGTATAAGGGGGAACAAATCATGGCGGTTGATTTTGAAAAACTGATCAAAAATATGATAATGCCATTAGTCGTTAACCCGGATGATGTTTTAGTTAAGATCTTGTCTACAGATGATGATACCATCACCATTCAACTTTTAGTCAATGAAGCAGATTTAGGTCGCGTCATTGGAAAAGGTGGCAAAATTGCCAGTGCTATGCGGACGATCGTCTATGCGGGCGCTTCTAAAGAGGGCAAACGTGTTCAGATCGATATTGACTCATTTTAATTTATGAGCAAGTATCTCATTGGTCATATAACAAATACACACGGCATTAGAGGAGAGGTTAAAATCTACAATTATAGTGATTTTAACCGCTTTTTCGTTGGTGCCAAAGTGTATGTTGAATTGAAAGGTATCCAAACTTTTTTTCAGATTGAACGCGTGAGAGAACAAAACAATCTTCTCATCGTTAAATTTAAAAACTATGACAATATCAATAACATTTTAATGTATAAGGGATTAGATATTTACTCAGATGAGGACGTCAGTGATGAACTTGATGAAGATGATTATCATTATCAATCACTGATCGATAAACCTTGTTACACAAAAGAAGGATTTTTATTAGGAACCGTATTAAGTGTTGTTGAGGTTCCTCAAGGTCATCTCTTAGAAATCAAGACAGTGGACGAAAGAAAAGTATTAGTACCCTTTATCAAGGCATTCGTTAAAGATGTTCTTGATGATAAAATTATCATCGAACCGATTGAGGGACTAATATGAAAATAGATATTATAACAATATTCCCTGAATTTTTTGATGCTTTTCTTAGAACATCCATTATTAAGCGAGGCATCGAAGATGGGTTTATTAACATTAATACCCATCAGCTAAGGGATTATAGTAGTTTAAAGCATAACCGAATTGATGACACACCTTATGGTGGTGGAGCAGGTATGCTAATGATGTTTCCACCATTTTATGAAGTCATTAAAACACTTAAAAATGATGATACACATATTATTATGACATCACCTCAAGGTAAAGTATTTGATCAACCTAAAGCGATTGAATTATCCAAAAAGAAACATTTAATCATTTTATGTGGTCACTATGAAGGTATTGATGCTAGGGTAGAAGAACTCATCGATGAAGAGATCTCAATCGGAGATTATGTTCTTACAGGCGGTGAAATGCCTGCAATGATTATTTCTGATGCAGTCTCTAGATTAGTACCAGGCGTAATTCACGAAGATTCAAGTGAAACAGACTCACTTCAAAACGGATGGTTAAAATACCCACAGTACACGAAACCTGAAACCTATGAAGGTTATCGTGTCCCTGATATCCTTTTAACCGGTCATCATCAAAATATCGAGAAGTGGCGTAAGGAACAATCGGTTAGACGAACACTTACAAAAAGACCTGATTTAATTCAAAAAATTGAATTAACAAAAGAAGAAAAAAAGATAATCGAAAAAGTAAGTCATGAAACCAAATGATGAGTTCATTGACTTGCTTTTTTCTATAAATGGTTATAAGATAATAAAGTACAAATTATGAAATAATCTATAAGGAAGATAAAGAATATGAAACTCATCAAGAATATTGCAACTAAATCGATGATTATCGAATGGCTCGTTGTCACCTTCGTTATTTTTTCTTTTGATTTTATCTTTTTAATGAAATATGGCTTTGATATATCACTTGAACATTGGATCATCGCACTCTTTAATGTGATGCTTGTTGTTTCAATCATCGCATTTATTAGAAATTATAAACGAAGATATATCGCATATCTTATTTTTATCTTAGTCATGTTTACATTTTTCATTACCGATAGCACGCTCTACAGATTTAAAGAAGACGTAACTTCAATTGCAATGCTCCTTGAATCCGGAAAAAATACGATGAAAATTGGGATTAAATACAACCCACTTAAAGCATATAGCGCTTTTACATGGCTTTTGATTACTTCATTTGTTGTTGTAATGAGCATTGTTTTACGCCGTTTCGTGAAACTGCAAGGTGCAAACCGTTCTAAAAAAATACTTCCTAGATTCCTATTTTTGGGTTTATCTATTACAGGACTCATGGTCGCACCAAAAATCATTGATACAACAGATCAAATAATATTTGACACACCATCAGATAAAGCTTTATTTGTTCAAAAATTTGGATCCATTACCTATCATGCTAAAGATATATTTACCTACACATCAAATGCGATTAAGCCACTTTTCTTAAAAGATGATTACGTCGTAGATATTAATGATGAAGTCACCGATGAGTTTGCTGGAAAGTCTTCTTTATATGGTGTACTTGAAGGAAAAAATCTAATTATGATTATGTGTGAAACATGTGAAGAGTATGGATTTACCCCTGAATACACACCGAATTATTACCGTTTAAGAAATCAAAGTATGTATTTTACCAATTTCTTTTCAGCAGCAAAATCAAATTACACTTATGATGCAGAATTTAAATCACTCACTTCAATGATGTATTTCCAAGGTGATAATTTTATGTACACCTACGGTGAAAACGCATATCCAACAGCACTACCTAACATGTTTAAAAACGAAGGTTATACAGCCCGTTCATTTCATGATTACTATAGTGACTTCTTCAACCGTGATGAAATGCACTTAAGTCTTGGATTTGAGTCATATTTTGGTGTTGAAGAACTAGAAGTCGAAGAAAATGATTTCTGGCCTTTGGATTCATTAATGTTTGATCAGTTTAAAGACGAGATTATTCCGATACAACAAGATCCATTCTATAGTTTTGTCATTACAGTGACACCTCATGGACCGCATGATAAATATCGCAGTGAACTAGAAAAATACTACATGATTTTAGAAAAAGATCCAAAGTACAAAGATGAGTCACTAGAGTTTAAAACAATCACTGCTGCACAAATGAACTTTGATGAAGGATTAGGAGTGTTACTTGATGATCTTGAAGAAAAAGGGTTAATGGATGAAACAGTGATTGTGATGTATAGTGACCATAAAAACTATTCATCTCAACCCATCACCCACGACAAGACACCAAACAGTGATATTCCTTATGAAATTGAAAAAGTACCGTTCTTGATTTACGCTCCAGGATTATCCATTGGTGAAAATAAAACATTATCTTCACACTATGATATCGCACCTACACTTCTCGATCTTTTCGGTATTACCTCGTATAAAGATTTCTATTATGGACAAAGCTTATTCCTTTTGGAAAGAGAAGCAAAACCTATTATACTTTCATATTCGAGCTGGATTGATTTAAATTATCGTGTTCAATTTGATGAAGTGGTTTACGGAGAAGTAGATGAAGATGAGTATTTAGAAACTAAAACGGAAGTTTATAACACCATTCAGTTCTATGAAAAGATCTTTTTCTCTGATTATTTTAGAACAGAAAACCCATTTTATTTGATTGATATGATTCCTAGTGAAAATGAATAGAAAAACAGTTGCATGTTTTCTATAACTTTGTTATAATAAAAAAGCCGTATTAAATTATTTATGCACAATGGTCCGCTGTCTATAGACATGAACATTGGAAGAAAGAGAGTGAGTCGAACATGTCAAGATTAAAAGGACAAGCATTGATTGCTGAAATAACTAAACAGTATATCAAAGAAGTACCGACCTTCTATCCTGGTGATACCGTTAAGGTATACGTCAAGATTAAAGAAGGAAATCGCGAACGTATTCAGTTATTTGAAGGTCTAGTCATTAAAAGACAAGGCGGAGGAATTTCAGAAACATTTACCGTTCGTAAAGTATCCTACGGTATCGGTGTAGAACGTACTTTCCCAGTACACACACCAACGATTGACCGCATTGAAGTTAGCCGTGTCGGTAAAGTTAGAAGAGCTAAGCTCAACTACATCCGCACATTATCAGCTAAGGCATCAAGAATTAAAGAAAAGCGGTAATAAGGTAAAGGGGTATTCGTACCCCTTTATTTTTATGTAAATGAATGAAAGAATTTTCATAAAAGACTTGAAAGCCTTTACATTCTATGATATAATATCCTATGTATATATAGAAATATGAGGTGAATTCCATGAGTAATGCAACCATTTATGATGTCGCTGGTGCAGCTGGTGTTTCGCTTGCAACCGTTTCACGCGTCCTAAACAATCCGGAAAAAGTCAAGGAAGAAACGAGACAACGTGTTCTTAAAGTCATTAAAGAACTTGGTTATCGTCCTAATGTGATCGCAAGAGGTCTTGCGAGCAGAAAAACTACGACAGTAGGGGTTGTTATTTCGGATATCACACGTGCTTCAGTTGCTGAAATGCTTGGTGGTATTAGTGATATCGCACAAAACTATAAATACTCAATCAAATTGTTTGCCATAAGAGAAGACATGGATGTTATGGATACACTTCACGATATCGTCGCAGAACAAGTGGATGGAGTCCTATATCTTAATGATGAACTCAATGAAAAACGTGTTGATGACATCAAACGTATGTTTAATTCGAATGGTATTCCTTTCGTTTTTGCTAACGTCGTCTCAGATGATCCAGATGTTCCAACAGTCTCAATCGACTATGAAAAAGCTGGTTATGAAATCACTAAATTAATGATTAATGATCATCGTCAAAACATTTACCTTCTTTCTACTGCACGTCGCTATTC
>JAEWVV010000065.1 GCA_023458995.1 Bacillota bacterium | reverse complement strand
TGGTATTAAATCATCATAAAGTTTAGTAAGTTTTAGTAATGTCTGGGCAAATCGGATAATGAGTTGATCCCCTTCACGATGACCTAAATAGTCATTAAAAAGTTTTAACCCATCGAGGTCAATCATGATAAGTCCCAAGTTTGGATAATCTTTTTCAAACTTATCTTTAGTCTCTTCAAAGAAGTTTCGGTTGTAAAGATGACTCATCTGATCATGTGCCCTGATAACATCCATCTGATACATCATACGAACTGAAGTTGTTTCATCATAAAGCAAAATAAGATCCCCATGAGCACTAAAACGATCGATTCTATACTTAAGCTCGTCAACGTGTAGATAGACCATATGTTCATTATAATCTATACCCTTGATTTCTTTAATATCTTTATAACATATCGCATACTTCTTCAGCTTACTGAAAAACTCATCGGTGGTATCACCAATACTGAATCGAATACGATTAAAACGTTTGATTAAGTTTCTTGAATATTCAATAATTTTTTGATGATGATCGACAATCACATACATTTCTCTCAAATTGTTAAACAATACTTTACGAGAAGATAAAATCAAGTTGACATTAAAGTCACGTTTATAAATAATCGTATAGAGTATAAATGTAAAAATCACCACAAATCCATATGTTGGATCAATCGGAAAATGAAAAACGAATAAATGAATCATATTCATCATAATGCCTAAAACTAATGAAACTAATATTAAACGGAAAGGAAATACATCTTTATCATTAGTATCTTTTCGATTGAGATAACTTAACATACGTATAAATCCTAGCAACAATAAGACATAACATATTGCAGTATGAACATAAAAGAACCATCCTCTAGAAGCAATATTATAGGCTTCTCTTGTTAGTCCCTCTGAGTATGGAATTTTTATGATCAAGAAATGATAGGTATTGGTTATCGCAAGGATAAGTTCGATAAAAAAGAAAGAGATTGCTATAATATGAAACCATCTCGGTGTTTTATGTTTTGTATATATTTGAAATGTAGCAAACATCGCATAAGCAACACCATAAACAACAGGATATGAAATGAGTCTCGTGTAGTAAATAATAAAAGGATCATGTGTAGATAAATTCAGGTTGTTTAATAGAATCCATGCCAAAACAATGATGGATAAAACCCATAAAATTCGATATTGATAATTTGTTCTTATCTCATCTAATTTAACGACTGGAATAAATGATAAAAAAGTAAACAATGTTAAAACAATCCATGTCCATGTATTCATCTCATCACATCCTTCCTTGTACATTATTTTAATATTGTTTTATAAAAATGCAATACATTTAATGAATATGTAAGGTTAAATAGAGGAAACAAAAAAACCCGAAATTTTTTTCAGGCATTTTGCTTATTTTGTAATATCCAAATTGATTCTTCCGTCTTTAATTTCTACGATACGATCTGCTTTTTCAGCAATATGTCTATCGTGCGTAATAATGATAAACGTTGTCTTAAAACGCTTATTGATTTCTCTAAGTAAATCATAGACTTGTTCTGTTGTATCGCTATCTAGATTCCCCGTAGGCTCATCGGCTAAGATAATTTTAGGATTGTTGATCAGTGAACGCGCAATCGCAACTCTTTGTTGCTGTCCACCCGACAGATTAACGGCTAAATTGTTTTTACGGTTTGTTAATCCAACGATATCTAATAATTCATTTGCACGATTTAAAACCTCTTCTGTCACTGGTTTTTTAGAGATGCGGTATGGCATAAGCACGTTTTCTAATGCTGTAAATTCTGGTAACAAGTAATGAAATTGAAAGATAAATCCGATCGCTTCATTTCTGAGTTGTGATAATTCATCTTTACTCATATCTTGTGTGTTTTTACCATTAATATAAACTTCACCAGAAGATGCTTTATCAAGTGTACCTAAAATGTTTAATAGCGTACTCTTACCAGAACCGGATTGACCGATAATGGAGTTAAATGTGGATTCTTCAAAATTGAGTGAAAGGTCAAATAAAACTTGCGTTGGATTCGCTGTTTTTTCACCATAAATTTTGTTAATTTTTTTGAGTTCAACGATATTAGGCATTACGGATCACCTCGATAACTGTCATTTTAGATGATTTGATTGCAGGTGTTAAGGATGCAACTAAGCATGCGACAAGTGCAATAGCACCAGATAATGCAATAAATCCTGCATCAATACTTAAGGGTACAACAGGTGTTCCATCACTATTGACTGCAAATGTTGTAAATGCATAGGATAGACCTAAGCCTAAGAGAACACCACCAATAGCACCGAAAATACCTAAAATGAAACCTTCCGATAAGAAGACATAAGATGCATCACGATCTTTAATACCCATCGCTTTCATGATACCGATTTGACGAGATTTTTGCATAACGGTAATTGCAAGCGTTGATGAAATACCTAAGACAACAGAGACGATCACAAAGATTTGAATCATGAGTGATGAAATACTTTGTCCTTGTAAACCAGAGAGTAACGATTCGTTTTCAATCATCCAGTTTTGTGTTTTTAAGTCATCTGCTGCAAGCAAACTATCAAGTTCTAGTGCTAATGCTTCAGCTTCAAATGTGTCACTTAACTGTGTTTCAATACGTGTAGCACCCGTCGATGCAGCAATGGATTGAAGTGTTTCAATCGTACCTACACCCCAGCTTCTATTGAGTTGTGCAACACCGATATCAAAGAATCCAACAATGGTTAACGTTTCGAATCTACCAATAATTTCAATGGTGATGGTATCTCCCACTGAAAGATCTAATTCTTCTTTGATCTTGATTCCTAAAGCGATTTCTTTATCTGCATCAGGTAATCCACCTTCTACAAGTCTTTCATCAAGTTTGTAGATTGTATTCGCAGTTTCAAAATCGAGTCCACGATATAAAATCTCTATCTTGTCCGTTCCTTTTTCAAGAATACCTGGTAAGTCAAAGACAGGTGTGATGACAGTAAACTGATCACTTTCGTTATTCATTAATGTAATGGTATCTTCATAGTTATCAATGGTTTGATTCCCATCAGGAATGACTGTAATATGTGATGAAGAACCAATCGCTGTTTCAACTAAGTTCTTTTGGAGTCCACTAATGAGTGATCCAATGAATACTTGAACAGAAACACCAACTGAAATACCTAAAATAATAATAAGTGTTTGTTTTTTTGCTGACGTCAAAAAGCGCCATGCAATTTGAATGGCTAACTTCATTTAGACGTCACCTTCTTTCCAAATGCTTTTAAGTCATCTAAAGTATTAAGAATGTAATCGTACGTTAAATGTTCAACATTTTTAGGTTCTCTAAATGCTTGACCACCTAAAATAATGCCAATTTCAGGGAAATATCGTTTGATTTCATCGGTTGTTTGTTTTGTAACAACGATGTTGTAAGGGTTTGTTACGGATAATGCAATAAAATCAGGATGATACGCACGAAGTGCAGATATGATCTCTGATTTAGGTGTGTTAGCACCAATGTAATAAGCATCAAAACCTTCTAGAAGCATAAAATGAGTGTTCATAATAGCACCAATTTCATGATACTCAAAAGCTGGAGTTAAGACCATAATCTTAATACCATTAACCTTACTACTTTCAACTCTTTTTAGAACATGAACATAACAGGATTCTAAGATTGTACGAATCACTGATGTTCTAAAATGTTCTTTCCAGATGCAAATATCTTCGTCTTTTTCTACACACTGAAAGTAGATTAACGATGGTGCCAAAATTTCTAAATATAACTCTTCGAGTGTGACTTGGTTCATTTCGATAAGACCCATAGCAAAACTAACTGCTTTAGCTTTATCTTCTAATTTTAAATAGGACATGAATTCATTGAACCATTCGTGTTTCACGTGTTGAGTTCCTCCTTTTTAGAACAAATAAACATTATAATTATACCAAATATTAATAAAGTTTGTATTGATTACACATGACAAGTTTCTTAAGAATTGTCATTTCTTAATAAAAAACGGTATTCGCTTAGCAAATACCATTTGAGGTTACTTCTTATATGCGATTTTATAGTGATCAAGAACAGCTTGGGATACTTTTTTGTAGACTTCAGGATTTTTATCGAGATAAACTTTCGCGTTTTCTCTACCTTGACCAATCTTTTCTCCGCCATACGCAAACCAAGCACCACTCTTTTGAATAATGTCGAGTTCAGATGCTAAATCGACTAATTCTCCAGTCTTAGAAATACCTTCACCGAAGATGATATCAACACTGACACTCTTGAATGGGGGTGCTACTTTGTTCTTGACAACTTTAATGTTAGCTTTGTTACCTATGATATCTGTTGCACTCTTAATCGCTTCGCCTCTTCTAATCTCTAAACGAACGGATGCGTAAAACTTAAGTGCGCGCCCACCAGGTGTTGTTTCTGGGTTACCAAACATCACACCAACTTTTTCTCTAATTTGGTTGATGAAAATCGCAATCGTTCCAGCTTTAGAAATTGCGCCTGAGAGTTTACGCATTGCTTGGCTCATTAAACGTGCTTGTAAACCAACGTGTGAATCACCCATCTCACCATTGATTTCTGCTTCAGGAACGAGTGCTGCAACAGAGTCAACAACAACTGCATCAACAGAACCACTACGAATTAAAGCTTCTGCGATTTCTAGTGCTTGTTCACCTGTATCTGGTTGAGATAAAATCAGGTTATCGACATCGACACCAAGTGCTTTCGCATACTTGGGATCAAGTGCGTGTTCAGCATCAATAAATGCGACAAATCCACCCATCTTTTGTACTTCTGCAATTGCATGTAGTGCTAATGTTGTTTTACCTGAGCTTTCTGGTCCATAAATTTCAATAATACGACCCTTGGGATAACCACCAATACCTAAAGCGATATCAAGAGATAATGATCCTGTAGGAATAGCTTCCACTGTACGTTCAGCTTCATCACCTAAACGCATGACTGCTCCCTTGCCATATTGCTTTTCAATCTGTTTCATTGCGGCCTCTAGGGCCTGTGCTCTTTTGTCTTTATCGATCATGACTGCACCTCCGTCTTATATTATGTGAAAATTCTTTTTTTTACTTTAGATGCTTTCCAAAATGACTGCTCGATTTTTGATCAGGTAGTCAAGACCGCTAATCACAGTGAAAAGAATTGCTATCCAAAAGATAATGTCACCAATCCATGGTGTTAATGTAAAATCGTTAAACAGTAGAATAATCAGCGCGACCATGGTTGATGCTGTTTTTGCTTTACCATAAGGTGATGCTGCAATCACTTTACCACGTTCAATGGCAAGTAATCTAACCCCTGTGACTGCAAACTCTCTCACGATCACAATCATCACTGCCCACATCGGTACCCGTAGTGGCATCGCTAGCATCAAGTAGAGCAATGCGACGACGACTAATACTTTATCAGCAATCGGATCTAAAAATTTACCAAATGTCGTGATTTGATTGTATTTTCTTGCAATATACCCATCAAGAAAGTCTGTAAATGAAGCAATAATAAATAAAATGGCGAATATAAAATGGCCAATCTCCATATCGAAAAAGCCTATTGGCTTTTGAAGTACCTTGAGATAAACCACGACAA
>JAEWVV010000064.1 GCA_023458995.1 Bacillota bacterium | reverse complement strand
AATAAATATCTTGGGAAACTAATGCTTCCTTGCGATGTCGATGAATAGAAGAATACATTCACATAGTTTTTTGGTGAAAATACCTTAGGGAATAAACTGGTATTTAATGAATTTAAAACTTCGTTACTGCTCTGAAATGATACGTTAAGCATCCAATAGAATGGAATAATCACCACTAGAGCCATGATGGATAAGAATGTGTAAGTACCAAACTTGCCAAGGATTTGAGCTGTCTTTTGGGCTTTGAGTGTCTTGTTTTCGTTATAATCAGCTAATCTAATAACCTTTTCCATGGTAGTTTCTCCTAGTAATGTACTCTCTTTTTACTGACATATAAATTAATGACAGTGAAAATGAGAATAATAATGAACAATACAACAGCGGCAGCAGCACCTCTTGAATAGTAGGACACATAATTGGAATCCATACCAGCAAGGCCAATTTTGTCGTAGACATACGCTACAGCGGTCCATCTGGTTCGATCAAGTGTTCGTCCTGTTGAACCAACAACAGCAAGTACTGATTCATACGCTTTGAAAGCACCAATAAATGAAGTGATCAAAATGTAACTTATAAGCGGAGAAAGCAGGGGAATTGTGATTCGCGTTAAGACACGACGTTTTGGTGTCGAATCTACTTTCGCAGCATCATAATATTGTTTAGAAATGCTTTGTAGTCCGCCTACAAATACAAGAATTTTAAAGGGTAATGCACTCCAAATCGTGTAAATCATCACAACAAACATCCAATTGTCTTTCGTTGCTGTGACGCCTACCCAGTCAATGGACAATTGAAAGAGTGTGTTGATTAAACCTTCAGGCATAATTCCTTGTGTTAATGGATGAGAGAACATGACACTGAATACCATCCCAATTGCAAGCGTATTGGTTACATATGGGATAAAAAATATTGTTTGGAAAATTTTTTGTAATGGTTTAATTGAATTTAATCCAACTGCGATTAATAATGCAAGTACAGTTGATATGGGCACAGATACAAAAACTAAGAGTAATGTGTTGCCAATTGCATTAATAAAATTTTTGTCTCCAAATATTGTCGTGTATGCTGCGAAATCGAAGAAGGATCCAAAACTGTCATCAATTGCGTTATATTGTGAAAACAAAGAAATTAAAATTGTCTTAATCAGTGGATAAAATGTGAATACGGATAATAGGAATAGCGGAATGGCCATGTATAACCAGGCTTTATAATCCTTTTTATACTCAAGCATTATGCGAGTCTCCGTCCATCTGTAGTATCAAAAATATATGTCTTATTTTGTTTTAAGTTAAAACGAATAAGTTTTTGATCATAAAGTGCTTTATCAGCATCTTGAATGATAATTCTAAATGATGGCGTAACTGCATCTTTATGTGTTGATACCAAACTTAAATCTCTTCCGATGGTTTCAACATATTGTGAGGTAATGGTTAACGTTCCGCTTTCGTTTAACTCATAACCTTCAGGTCTTACGCCAACAACGACTTCCCGATCGCTTTCTTTCTTTAACTTATCAGATGTATATACTACTTTTCCATCGATGAGCACTTTGGAATCTTTGAGTTGTGCACGATATAATCCAATTGGAGGCGTTCCTAAGAATTTAGCAACAAAGAGATTTCTTGGGTTATCATAAACATCCTGTGGAGCACCCTTTTGTTGTTCTTCACCATAGTTCATTAAGACAATCTCATCAGAAATTGACATAGCTTCTTCTTGGTCATGCGTAACAAATATGGTTGTAATACCTGTTTCTCTTTGAATACGTTTGATTTCTTCTCGAGTTTGTAATCTTAGGCGTGCATCAAGGTTTGATAGTGGTTCATCGAGGAGTAGAACTCTAGGTTTCTTAACAAGAGCTCTCGCAATCGCAACACGTTGTTGCTGACCACCGGATAGTTGAGCTGGTGTTTTTTCAAGTTGATCTTCAATACCAACTAATTTCGCCATTTCAAGGACACTATCTTCCATCATTTTCTTGTAATCTTTATTTTTAGCTTCTAAAACAATCTGAACACTTTTAGGTGCAAACTTGTTCAATTCCTCAGCTGTTGGCATTGAATTAGTGGCAAGAAGTTCTTTCTTTTTTGTTTCAAAAAGTTGTTCAGCAGCACGATATTTTGCTGTCATTGTTGGGAATAAACTATCGACATTGGCTGGTGTGATTGAAGCTTTTTCTGCTGCATAATCAGTAGCATATGCGTTTAATTTTTTATCAAGTTCTTGTTTAAATGTAGCAATCTTGTTTTGATGATCTGTTTTGATCGCACTCGTATCTTTCTTATCTTTTTTGAGGCGCTTCAATTCTTCTTTATAACTTGCTGTTTCTTTGAATACTTCATTGGTATGGAGTGCTTTGGCATCATTTTCTAAACGACGATATTTATTTTTGATTGCCTCAAGCTTTTCTAAAAATCGATAATAAACCTTTGATTCTTCAGGTGATTCAATTATATAAGCTTGTTTATAAGCTTCTTCGATTGAATTTTTTTTAATATTCATGTTTTCTAGAGGAAACATAATGTTCTTACGAACTGTCATATGAGGGTATAGCGCGTAGTTTTGGAAAACTAAACCAATACCTCTCTTTTCTGGCAGTAATTCGGTGACATCTTCATCACCAAAGAAAATTTTTCCTGATGTTGGCGCAAGTAAACCAGCAATCATATAAAGTGTAGTAGATTTCCCACAACCCGATGGTCCGAGCAAGCCAATCAATTTACCCGATGGAATAACTACATCGAAATCATCGACCGCTTTTGTATCCTTTCCACCTTTTTTATCATAGAAAATCTTTGTCAGGTTTTCTAATCGAATTGATAATCCTTTTTGTTGTACATTCTTGATATCTTCCATTGTAGACTCCTTTTATATCTATCGAGGCTATCTGTTTTAGGGGTGATAGTCTCGTTAATGATTCATCCTTGAAATAACGAAAAAGATTCCTATGACTAACTCATAAGAATTTCATGTTTAATAGATTCAAAAAAACGCTGATCATTCGTACCACCCTTAGATATATTCATACCAAAAAAAATGATCAACATTATCTCACCTCAACATGAACTATTATATAATAATAACCTCGAAAAGACAACGCATTATTCACTTACAATACCTATAATTTACGTGTTTTTAGCAAATACAACGATGTAAGCGTTTTTAGCGGTAATTACATTATAGTATGACATGCACCCTTTGTCAATGAATGTATTTCATATTTTATTTAATTCCCTTTCTTTGAAAAGAAAGAGGCCACAAAGGACCTCTTAAAATTCACAGTTTTTTGGTGTTCTTGGGAAAGGAATAACGTCTCTAATGTTTTCAACGCCTGTTAGGTACATAATAAGTCTTTCAAAACCCATACCGAAACCGGAATGAACACAACCACCATAACGTCTTAAATCAATATACCAATCCAGATCTTTTTGTGGAACATGCATTTCTTCCATACGTTTAACTAAGTAATCTAGGCGTTCTTCTCTTTGAGAACCACCGACGAGTTCACCTGATCCTGGAACAAGTAAGTCCATGGCTGCAACCGTTTCTCCGTCATCATTTAAACGCATGTAGAATGCTTTAATATCTTTGGGCCAATCGGTAACAAACACTGGGGATTGGAAATGACGTTCTGTTAAGTACTTTTCGTGTTCAGTGTTGATATCCTGTCCGTGTTTGGGTGTGTTTTCAAATTTGACACCACTCTTTAATAAAATATCAATGGCTTCTTTATGTGTAACTCTTGCGAATGGAGCGTTTAAGACTTTAAGAAGTCTATCTGTTAATCCTGGTTCAACAAACTTGTCGAAAAATACCATTTCTTCAGGAAGTTTTTCGAATACATATTTGATCAAGAATTTAACCATATCTTCAACGACTTCCATGTTTTTAGATAAATCTGCAAACGCCATTTCAGGTTCAATCATCCAGAATTCAGATGCATGTCTTAATGTGTTTGAGTTTTCAGCTCTAAACGTTGGTCCAAATGTGTAGACATTTTTAAATGCTAAGGCAAATGTTTCAGCTTCAAGTTGGCCTGTTACAGTTAAGTTGGTTGGTTTACCAAAGAAATCCTTCTTGAAATCTACTTTTTTATCTTCAGTAAATGGAATTTTATCAAGAGGTAGTGTTGTAACACTAAACATCTGACCAGCACCTTCACCATCGTTGCCTGTAATCAGTGGAGTATGGGTATAAATGAATCCTTTTGATTGAAAGAATTCATGGATTCCCATGGCTGCAACCGATCTTAATCTGAAGACAGCATGGAAGAGGTTTGTTCTTGCTCGTAAATGAGCTACTTCGCGTAAAAATTCACGGGTGTGACGTTTAGGTTGAATTGGATAATCTTCTGGTGAATCACCTAAAAGCTCAACGTGTGATGCTTTAACTTCGAAGGGTTGTTTCGCATCTGGGGTTAGAATGAGTTCACCTTTAACCATAATTGAACTACCGACTCTGAATTTTTGAACTTCTTTGAAGTTATCGACTTTATTTTCTTCATAAACGACCTGTAATGTTTCAAAAAATGTGCCATCATGAAAGTTGATAAAACCAAATTCCTTTTGAGCGCGATGGTTTCTAATCCAACCAAAAAGCTCGATTGGTTTACCAACGACGAGATCTGTTTCTCTATAAATCTGTTTGACTGTTGTTTCCATGGATATGCCTCCTTATAATGAAAAATAAAACGCCCTTAGTAAATTCTAAGGACGTAAAATATACGCGGTACCACCTTAGTTCTAGAAGTGTTTCTAGCCCTCAAAACCTTTAACGCTGGCAAGCGGATGGTTCTACTTTCCATAAAGGATTTCTTCCATCTCTCCAAGTGTTCTTCACGTTTGACATTGTATTGGGCTTTCACCATCCCCAATTCGCTAACCAAGAGGTTAAACGTTACTCTCTTATCATCGATTTCTTATTAATTATACCCTTACTAGGGCGTTATGTCAATTGGATTCATCCTCAGTGTATACCTCATCCTCGTTTGATTCATCGGGTTCAATTTCGCTAAACTTGGCTTCTGAGATGTGCATAAATTTCTTCGATATTTTCTCGGATGTCGTATGAACACTATCTGCATTTTTAGCAACACTTTCAATCGATTTTTTGAGTTTATCCCAACGATCGACATAGCGTTTGAACTCTTCACCAAGTTTTTTAAGTTCTTCAACAATAACCTTAGCTTGTTTATCGCGTTCAAGATTTTTAACAACCATTTGAATCATGGATAATGTTGAAATTAAAGTCGTTGGAGATACGAGCCAAACCTTATTTTTAGCTGCATATTCGATCAAATCTTCATGATATGCTGAGATTTCTGCAAATATGGCTTCTGCAGGAACAAACATAAATGCTTGATCGCCTGTTTCATTGAAAATGATATATTTGTTTTTAATGTCATCAATATGCTTTTTGACATCTCTTTTAAAATCTTTTGTTGCTTGAGCTCTGTCGGCATCACCTAAATCACGATTCACCATTCTTCTGTAATTCTCAAGTGGAAATTTAGAGTCAACAGCAACCATACCGAGTGGTTCTGGTGCATAAATAATGGCATCTGCAATCGCACCGTTAGATAATGTCATTTGTTTGACATAAAGTTTTTCGTTATCACCTAAGACAGCTGAGAGAAGTTGATAAAGTTGAACTTCACCAAAAATACCTCTTGTTTTTTGACCTTTTAGTAAGTCGTTTAGTGAAATAACTTCAGTCGATAATGATTCGATTTTCTTTTGTGCTTCATCGATTTTAGTTAAACGTTCAACGACATCTGTAAATGTCTTATTCGTCTTTTCAAATCCTTCACCTAATCTAATATCAACCTTTTCATTGATATCTTTGAACTTCAGTTCAATTTGTCTAAGCATATTATCTTTAAACTCATTTAAATCTTTTTGACTCGTTTTACCTGTTTCATTGATCATCTGTGAGATTTGATATCTAAATTCACTATATTCTTTTTGCATGTGAACTTTTAAATCTGATTGAATCTCTTTAAATTCGGATAAATCAATGGGTTCTGCTTTACTCTTATTAAGAGTAATAAGTAGGTAAATAATTAACCCAACGAGAACAAACAATAGTCCAATAATTACATAATCCATCGCATTACCCCTCCAAATCTTCCAAATAATAAATATGCCAAATATCATCAATGATTTCGGCGTAAAAAGTGATGTAAGTTTCATCAGAAAGAATAAGATCGTTGACTGATGTAATAAATCGGTCGTCGTTTAAAGCTTTCGAATAATTTCTTTGTTTACTTTCTTCAACCATAACACTTTGATATGCTCTGCTGACTAAATCTGTACAATAGAACTTGTATTTCATATCAAGGAAAAAGAGGAAATTATAAAGATTTTTACCAACTTTATCATCAGCATATTGAATTGCACCATCAAGTTGTTCATCTGAAATATCTTTGACACGCAAACCAACAAATCGCTTACGATAATTTCTACCATAATAAGGATACTCTTGATCACTTTCTGGACGATAAACCGGGTTCAACCAGTAGTTACTATACGATTTATTTACGGTTGCAGAATAATCATGTGGCTCATTTCCTGGATGTAGGATGAAATCTAAAACAGTTTCGCCTTCCTGAGGGAAACCAACAGCTTCAATAAACCGGTTATCATCAGATTTAATAGCTGCATGTCCTCCAAAGTTATACGAAACAAAAAGGTGAATTAACGGTTTATACGGAAAAGGTGAATCTTGGGCAACAAAGATATCGCCTTTTTGTCCTAAAAATTTTCTCGTATCATCATAGAATACACTGCGTGTATCTCCAAGTTCGTAAGATGTTTCACGTGAAACTTTATAGTATCTTCTCGTTTGCACATTCCCGTAACTGTATTCAATTGTTTCTTCATATTCAAAGACAGCTTTTTCTTTAAATGCTTTAATCGCACGTGCAGCTTGCACGTTTTCTGCTACAGCAATACCAACAGAATAAAGCACGCCCATCAAGATAAGAATGACGATTACTTTAAGTGTCTTTATAAATGAAAATCGACGTTTTTTTCGATTTTTATTGAGTTTTGCTCCAAAAATCATCTGCAAGCTATCACCTACTCCTTCATATTATACCATGATGATTTAGTCATAGAGAGATAATCTTTTGAGGAAAAATAAAAATGCCGAAACCGGCATTTCCATTTATTTTTTAGGTTTGATGACAAGCGCTCTTTGTTCGCCTTCACCTTCAGATTCTGTCGTGACATCGCGCCATTCAGAAAGTTTGGTGTGGATAATACGACGATCAAATGCATTCATTGGATCAAGTTTAACAGCAATTTTAGTTTGTGCAACTTCTTTTGCTGTCTTTGTTGCAAGTATTTCTAGTTGTTTTCTACGATTTTCATGATAATTACCGATATCAAGTGATACGATTAAATGATCTTCAACAAATAGATTTAAATAATTTCTTAACATGAATTGAAGTGAAAGAAGAGTACGTCCTTCACGACCGATGAGCAGTGCATTTTCATCACTTTCGATATGATAGTAAATTTCTTGACCATCATTAATCGTTCTAACTTCCATGCGTGTTTTAATATCCATTGTCTTTAAGATGTTTTCAAGATAAACCTTACCTTCAGTTGCTAAATTGACATTTGGTGTTGCTTCATAGAAGGTTGACGTACCAAAACCAAGTAACCCTTTCTTCTCCTTCAAAACGGTTAACTTAATTTTATCTATTTGTAATTTAAGTTGTTCAACTGCTAGTTTTTCAGCTTCTTGCAGTGATTTTGCTTCAAATTCAACTCTCTTTAAGTTCATATGATTTTACCCCAAAATTTGCTTTTGTCTTAGCTTTTCGTGTTTCTTTTCATTCAGTTTACGGTTGATTAAGGTTTGACCCAATGAATAGATGTTACCAAAAATCCAGTAGAGTGCAAGTGCGTTTGAACCGTATGAAGCTACAGCCATCATGATGACCATGAAATAACTAACATATTTCATTGTCTTTTCAGTTTGTTGTGCTTGAGGATTCAAGTTTTGGCGACCCGTATTCTTCGCGTACGCGGGTTTCTTCATGGAAATCTGTTGAAGAATGAACATTGTTCCACCAACAAGACCAGCTAAAATGATACCAATAATACCATCATTACCATTTGCAAGGTTAATTCCTAAGAATTGTGTATTTGCAACACCTTCTGTATAGATACCACCTTCTAAGGTAATACGTCTTACGACACCATACATTGCGATAAAGATAGGCATTTGTAGGAAAGGAGTTAAACATCCAAATACGTTAATGCCATGTTTCTTATAAATCTGCATCATTTCCATCTGCATCATTTGTTGTGATTGAGGATCCTTACGGGTTGCATATTTATTTTGAACACGTTGCATATCAGGTTGAGCAAGATTCATCTTGATTGACATATCATTACTCTTCGCATAAATAGGCCATGCAAGTGTACGTACAACAATAGTTGTAAGTAGAATACCAAGTGCAAAGTTATTACCTAAGAATGATGCAAAGAAATTCATAATGAACGCAACTGGAATGACTAAAATCCAATCAAAGAATGTTGCATCTTTATTAGAAATAGGACGTTCTCCACCAGAAACATAAACTTGGAAGTCTTGGCTAAATTCTCTTTCAGTGAAAGTGACTGTATAGATGTATTCATTTCTAAATCCATCTTCATCAAGTGCACTATAGTCATGATCATCAAATTGATCTTTAACATCTTCACCTTTAAGCTCTGTAACATCGCCATCTCTTTCAACAACATAGATCAACATGCCTGTTGGATCAAATGTTTCACCCATTTGATAAAGAACATTATCTTTTTGGTGACGGAAAGCAATCATGACAACATCATTGGGATCTCCAACTGGTGTCTCAGGCTTAACATAAATTTGGAAAGATGCTTCTGTGTCAGATACAGAATAGGTATAAGTTCTTACACCGTCTTCATTTTCTACAACGTTAGATGGAAGTGAGCCATCATAATTAACAAGTGTTCCAATTCCTTTTTGGGATAATGACCAATAGGAAAGACCATTATCTCCTTTAAATACGATACTACTTCCTTCTGTATGATCAAAAACAAGTTTATCCCATACACCCTTTTCACCTACAGGGTTATTGGAAACAACCATTTTTACAGGGTCTTTTCCACCACCGCAGGCGACGAGACTGAAGACAAGTAAGATCATCATAAGTGTAAATACAATACGTTTACTCATTTTTCGTTCTCCATTAGCTTTGATTTTTTCAATAGAACGGTTAATTTTGACTTTATGTCCTGATAAGACAATTCAGCTGCTTTAGGTTTAATGACGATGACAAAAAGTTTAGACTTATACATCACGTCTTTTAGTTCAGCAACGATCATGCGGATTCGTCTTTTCGCAAGGTTGCGTTCTACGGCGTTGCCGTAGCGGCGACCAATTGATAAAGCAAATCTAAAATGTTCACTTGTTGGATCATCAGATTGATAAACTGCAAAATAACTGTCACCTTTGACAACCTTTTGTTTGAAGATCGCATCGATTTCGCTATTCTTCTTTATGCGATATCTTTTGTTCATAGGTTTTCAGGAATTTTAAAAAAAGAAGGACTACTCAAAAAATAACATAATGTTATTATTTTAAACGAGTAATCCAAGTGTTTTTAAAATAATGATTTAGTTTATACAGTTAATGCTGCGCGGCCTTTCAATCTGCGACGAGCTAGCACTTGTCTGCCATTTGCTGTAGCCATTCTCGCTCTGAAGCCATGGGTCTTAACGCGCTTTAGCTTACTTGGTTGATATGTTCTTTTCACAAATAAAACCACCTTTCTTGCGAAACCATGCTTTTTCATTATATAAAAAGAGACCTCTTTTGTCAACCATAAACAGTTCTTTTTTTTACGATTGAAGAGTTGTCTTAAATTAGGTGTTGACCTCAAGAGAATGAAAGTCTTATTTTCAAGAAATTTTCACACAGAAACCCATCCGAAAATTGTGGGTAAGTTTACCACTTTTTTGTGGAAATGTGGAAAAAAGGACAAATAACACAAATGGCTTTATAAAGGTGAAAAATCGTTATACTTTCCCACATTTTATCCACTTATCAACATTATTGTAGGTGTTGTTTTCCACAAAAAATGTGGATATCTTTTTCGTTTATTTCTTAGTAAGTATGATATTCTATGGTTACGATGAAATAAGGGGATTAAATATGAATGCTTATGACCTGCTTTGGCAGCGGATTTTAAACGAACTTGAGACAACATTTAGCGAAGACATTTTTCAGGAAGTTTTCGAACCAATTAAATCTACCCACAAGTACGCTAACGATTCCATTTATGTCATTGTACCTAGTGAATTTATTAAAAATAGGATCAATCGACTTTATCTTGGGAAAATCAACAGTTTAGCCCAGAAATTTAACAATGCACCGATCAGATTTAAGTTTGTAACTGCATCTGAAATGATTCCTGAGGAAACATTGATCAGTCCAGAACGCAATTTGAGTTTAAAATATCGTCCTGGCAACTTAAATGCGACTTATACCTTCGATAATTTTGTCGTTGGTAAATCAAATATGTTTGCTTTCCGTATGGCAATGAAGGTTGCAGATCAACCTGGTGCGGTAGCTAACCCACTCTATATATTTGGAGATGTTGGGCTTGGTAAAACTCACCTCATGCAGGCAATCGGAAACTATATATTAGACCAAGACATCAATAAAAAAGTTTTATACGTTAAAGCAGATGGTTTTATTGAAGATTTTGCGAATCTATTAAAAAAAGAACGCATGGAAGATTTTAATGCTAAATATCGTGAGATTGATGTTCTCTTAGTCGATGATATCCAAATCATGGGTGGAGCTACAAAAACTCAAATGGAGTTCTTTAAACTCTTCGATTACCTCTATCAGTCGAATAAACAGATCGTTATTACCAGTGATAAACCAGCATCTGAATTAAAAAACATCATGACACGCTTGACATCAAGATTTGAAGTTGGATTAACCGTTGATATTCAAGTACCTGATTTAGAGCATCGAATTGAGATTTTGAAACGTAAATTAGCATCTGAATCAAGTGATATCCATGATATACCAAATAATGTGTTAGAGTTTATCGCATCTTCGTTCGTAACAAACATCAGAGAACTAGAAGGTGCCTTAAAACGTGTCCTATTCTATTGTTTGACAAACAACCTTGATTTAACGATAGAAACCGTTAATGAGGCTCTAG